>JAUYAV010000010.1 GCA_030693325.1 bacterium | reverse complement strand
GAATACCTTTGCCTTAGCTCTTTGACCTGTTGATCGGTATCTCTTTTGTGTAATTGTGCCATACTTGTAAACCTCCTTTTTCTTACAAGTATGGCACAAAAAACAGTGCACTTTTAAATTGTAACTCCCTTTAAAAACAGTGCACTTTTAATTTGGAGATGACAGCAGTTATTTTACTAATATTAGTAGTTGCATCGGTAAACCCGTTATTGGCAGTCCAGGCTGAACTAGTGGAAGGATCAGCGCAAATATCAATCGGTGCTGCCCCTGCGGGTAAGGCGTAGTTTGTCGTCGCATAGGTGGAAGTATCTATCTTGGTGACGTTGTCTGAAATATAATTAGCTACCCAAACTGTAGCCGGGCTGGTAGAACTTAAGTAACATATCGCATTCGGCCCGCTGCCTACGGTTATCGGGCTGCCAACTTGCGCCCCGGTAGAAGCATTATACCGAGTTACGGTATTAGAATAATAGTTAGTTACCCAGACTTCTCCGGGCGTTCCCGGCACATAGACCAGCCCATGAGGAGAATCTCTTTCAATAGAAAATCTGTTCTCATCTTCGTAGGTACTAGCGGTCTGACTCAACGGCCCGGAAACCGTAAAAATTGGCACAGAGCGGGTAGGATCAATCGCCGTGCCTAAAGTTATAGAGACAGCTTCTGTTCCACTGGCTACGGAAAGTACACCTGCGCTTTGGCCTTGCACAGAACTTAAAGAATCCGTAAACTCTACTACAAACCAACTTACCTCAATATTCGTCAAAGCCGTATTGTTCTGATATCCGCGGGTAAAAGTAACCGTTGTGGCATTAGTTATCTGGCCACTTACATCCTCGCGTCCTTCAACGCCATTTACACTGGTGTTAGCTTTATAGCTAAATAACAACAAAGCTTTGCCAAGAGTGCCTATCTCCGGAGAAATAGTAGCGGTGCCGGTAAGAGAGTTTATGGCAATTGTCGCTGTCCCGTGCTTTACCGTAGCATCTCTGGTAAACTCTGCCACCTGCCAAACCAAATTAACGCTCTTTAAAACTTCATTAGTCGCATAACGGTCTAAGACTAAAGTATTATTATCCGGAATCGTTACCCTAACGGTAGCCATTTCATCATTAGTCGCAGTAGTCAAAGAGCACCGGGTATTCACCATCGCCACCGCATTATTATAATCCGTCAGGCTCGGGGAAAGTGAAATAGTTTTGGTGGTATATTTGGCGTTAGTATTGCTGCCGGCGGCAAAAGAACTAATCCCTCTGTAAACATTAACTCCGTCTACAAACTCAACTAAATAATAACGCACAGTAACCCCGTAACTAGCTCCATCCCGGGAGATAACCAAATCCGTACTTGAACCAAAATCAGCAGAAAATAAAATATTCTGCCTGGCGTTAGCTGAAGTATTTACATCCGGCTTGGGATAAAGAAACACCAGAGTTTTATTCTTATCTACTGACTGAATTTCAGCGGTCTGCGTAGTCGCCGCAGCATCAAAATAAACCTCGCCGCTCTGCACCCTTTTTATCTGCGCAGCATCTGCATCCGGCAGCCACAAGCCGGCTACTAAAGCTATCAGCACAAAAAATATCAGGCTTTGAAGTTTTATTTTACCAGTCATCTTTCCAGCACAGATCTTTTTCATTCTTTATCCTATTCTACAGTTTCAGTTACCATATTTTCCGCTGGAGCAGGCGGCTCAACCACGGGTTTAGCCGCATTTAATAATCGCAGCACCCTCAAAATCCGCTCCTTAACCCGAATCTCTTTACCTTTCTTAATGACTTTCTCTTTATAATTTACCCAGACTGTATCACCGGGTTTAAGATTTTTGATATTCTTAATCCGCTCCAGGCGCGTATCTTTGGTGATGTTAAAAGTAATTTCATAAGCAGTATTTTCATCCTGGCCATAAATAATCGCAATGAAGTTAGGGCTGACTCCGGCGATCTCACCATCCAGGGTCTTTTCAAGGATTTCTTCTTTAGGCTCATCGGCTTTCACTGTTAGCTCTGGAGCCGGGCTCTTAGGGGTAAATTTTTCTTCCTTGGCAAACCCTGTTCCTCTTAAGCCTAAGATTAAAATCAATACCAGTATAGATTTAAATACTTTGGGAGCCATGGCTATCTTTCCCTCCAATACTCGCCGCTAAATGTAAAATCCTGCACGGCTAAACCTTCTTTACGCAGGCTTAAAACCCCTTTCATTTTACCATCCTGGCTGATATCTGCCCGCCATAAGGCAATTCCTTCAGGAGAAACCTGCATGGTTTCCCAGGTAATTTTTCCGTTCTCTCCTGTTCTTAAAGAATAATTGGAAGTTGTAAACTTCTTTTGGCCTAATTTTACCGAGACAAATTTCTTTTGGGAAAAGGTTAAGGTGTCCGTCTCCTGCGCGCCGCCGGAAGTTGACGCAAGCACAATCTGCCAAGTAGTCCCTTCCAGGATTTCCCGCGGTTTTGGCGCGGAGCGGATAACCGGCTGGCTGGCTGCTATATTTTCTTTTTCCGCAACCCTACCCTCTCCTTTGGAAATAACAGTTTTATTTTCTCTAAGCGCGAACTTAGCCACTAAGGTCAGCCCTAACCCCGCAAGCGCGATAACTAAAACGGTGGTGCCGACTTTTAAACCCGGCCCCTTTGCCGGCTCCTTAGCTTCTTCTTCATCTATCTTTTCCTCTTCCTTATTTATGAATTTAGCCCGGACGCGATTCTTAAATTCCACCCCGCCTAGAACTCCATTTTTCTGCAGGTCATTATGCAGGCCTAAATCCCCGGCCTTAATTATCTCTTGCATAAACTGCTCGTAGTTCGCCTGGCCCAATAAACCCAAAATTATATTTTTCTCTTCTTGCATAAATTCCTGCAAGGGCATCTCCTTA
>JAUYAV010000009.1 GCA_030693325.1 bacterium | reverse complement strand
CACGAATTTGTCCCCCGCGAAAAAGCGAAACTTGAACAATTGGCTAAAAATTTAAAAATCTCCATGACTGAATTAACTAAACGGGCGGATTCGCTTCATGAATCCAACCCCATGATGGGCCACCGCGGCGTGCGTTTGGGTATTACTTATCCCGAAATAAGCTCAATGCAGATACGCGCCATTTTTGAAGCGGCAGCCGAATTAATCAAAGAAAATAAAAATCCTTATCCGGAAATAATGATACCGGTTGTTTGCGACGCGAAAGAATTGAATAATCAGTTTGCGTTAATAAAACAAATTTATAAAGAGGTTTTGAAAAAATACAATCTCAAAAAAATTAAACATCTGTCCGGAACGATGATTGAAATTCCGCGCGCTTGCTTCGTGGCCGATCAGCTGGCCAAGACAGCGGAATTTTTCTCTTTCGGCACCAATGATCTTACTCAGATGGGATTTGGTTTTTCCCGCGATGACATCGGAGGATTTCTGCCGGATTATCTTAACAAAGGAATTTTACCCGAAGATCCTTTTCAATCAATTGACCGGGAAGGAATCGGCGAATTAATTAAAATCGGCGTTGAAAACGGCCGGAAAACCAATAAAAAACTTGAAATAGGCATCTGCGGCGAACACGGCGGAGAACCCCGTTCCGTGGAGTTTTGCCATCAGGTCGGCATGAATTATGTAAGCTGCTCCCCCTATCGTATTCCTATCGCCTGTTTAGCGGCCGCCCAAGCGGCGATATCGGAAAAACGATTATCGTAAACGGCCAAACAAATTCCGATGGAAGCGTAACCGCGCAGTCAATCCAGATTAGGCCGAAACCGACAAATTAAAATTGACTTTTTCTATTATTCGTTCTATAATTTAAATAGCCTAAACTTTAGGCTATTTAAATTTACAAGCTCATTAAAAACCAAAAAAGGAGGAGAAAATGTCTGATTTTATTATTGTTAATCAAGAAAACCTGGAAAGCATAGCAAAAGAGCTAACTAACAAAAAAGGCCACATTCTGATTGCCGAACCGGGACACGGAAGTTTTGAAAATAATGTTATTGACGCTCATTTAAGTTTTTATGGCCAGCCATTAACAGAAAAAGATAAGTACGGAGACTGTATGTATGTTGAGCGCGGAGAAAGAAAAGACAGAAACTATCTTTTGCGGCCAAAACCCCAACCTTCAAATAATCCGCTTTGGAATTCCTGCCGTGATTCTTTTGAGCGCCTGGCAATCGGACCCTACGAATTTTCTATTAATCTTCAGAGTACTGTCGGAAGGGGTCTTTTCACGGAAAAAGGTATAACCTTATACATTCCAAAAGATACACCGCTGAAACCTGCTTTCCGCTATGGCTTATCGCATATTGTTGAACAGATTAACGCCACCAACAAAAAAGAAAAAAACAAACAGTTTCTTATCAAAGAAACGGATATTGAAAAAATTGTTGACTATGCGATAGAAGACCTCAAAACAAATAAAATCTTCTCCAAAAATGTTTCAGCCGGAGTCATGGCTGACCAAGTCCTAGGATTATAATTACCCAAAAAACGCCTAATAGGTTAAAACCGAACGGCGTTTTTTTATTCTTTCTACGGTTACGAAACGAATTTTCCCGTTAAACGATTTTTTGATAAGATATTAATAAGCTAAATTTATGAAAATCTTTGTTAAGGCAAAACCCAAGGCCAAGGAAGAAAAAATCCAAAAAATTGACGACACTCATTACTCGGTTTTCGTGAAAGAGCCGCCGATACAAGGAAAAGCTAACCGCGCGATAATCAAAGCCCTGGCCGAATATTTCAAAGTATCCCCTTTCCAAGTGAATATTGTTTCCGGACATACTTCCAGAGAAAAAATTATTGAGATTCTATAATATAAAAATGCAACCAATAATTTTTTCTATAATAACTTTCCTTTCAATATTTTTTGGCGGCCTGTTTGCCATAAAATTTAAACACAAACTCCATCTGATTATGGGATTCACCGCGGGAGTCCTGCTCGGGGTCGTGAGTTTTGAAATTTTTCCGGAAATCATAGAGCAAATAAAAATTAATAACTTCCAATCAATTGAAGCGATGGTCGCTTTGGTAGCCGGCTTTTTGCTTTTCCATATTCTTGAAAAAACAATTCTCATCCACCACGCCCACGAAAGCGATTACGCGGAACACAAACATCCTCATGTCGGCGTTGCCTCGGCTTTAGCATTGGCAGGCCACAGTTTTATGGATGGAGTCGGTATCGGGCTTGGTTTTCAGATTAATGCCGCTGTCGGCCTATTAATCGCCATTGCCGTAATCTCCCACAGTTTCACCGACGGGATAAACACCGTGAGCTTGATGCTTAATCATAATAACAGCGATAAAAAATCCAAAATATTTTTACTCTTGCACGCCATAGCCCCAATTCTCGGAGCGTTATCAACGTTGTTTTTTAAAGTCTCTCCGCGCTTTTTGGTTTTATACTTGGGATTCTTCGCCGGCTTTCTGCTTTATATCGGCGCAAGCGATATCTTGCCGGAAGCCCATAGCAAACACAGCTCGTTTAAAATTATAGGTTTAACTTTATTAGGCGTTATTTTTATTTTTATAGTCACCCGTTTTATTTAGAGATTGAAATACTTTCAGTCGACAAAGCTCTATTCTCCGATTTTTTTAGTATAATAATAGAATGTCTTACAAAAACCAGGTTAAAATTGTTCCGGGAAAAAAAGGAAAAGAAATCATGGTCTTTTCGTTAAGCACTTGTTTCTGGTGTAAAAAAACCATGGATTTGCTAAGCGAGTTTAATCTGGAATACGGCTATATTGATTTTGACCTCTTAGAAGGCCGGGACCAGAAAGAAGCTTACGATGAAATTTCCAAATATAATCCCAACGCTTCTTTTCCCACGACTGTTGTCAATAACGGAGAAAAAATCATTATAGGATTTGACGAAACCGAAATAAAAAACTTAGCTGATGGAAAATAACAAGATACCGAAAGATAAAATAGAAAAAATATTTGCCGAACTTTTTTCCGGCAATAAAAAAAGGGGTTATTTTTTAAATCCGAACGAAAATTCCACCAAGAGTTTGATTGAGGCCCTGCTTATCAACGAACAAAGATACGGTTATCAGGCCTGCCCCTGCCGTTTGGCGAGCGGGAACAAAGAAGAAGACTTTGACATAATCTGCCCTTGCGATTATCGGGACGCTGATGTGGCGGAATATGAAACTTGTTATTGCGGCTTGTATGTTTCAAAAAATGTTTTTGAAAACAAAAAAGCGATTAAACCGATTCCCGAAAGAAGGCCGAACAAGGTCGAAAGAATAAAATTAAAAACAATGGAAAAAGAAACCAAAAAAAAAGAAATTGGCAATTTAAGCTACTCGGTTTGGCGCTGTGAAGTTTGCGGCTATCTCTGCGCCCGCGAAGAAGCGCCGGATGTCTGCCCTATCTGCGGCGCTTCCAAGGAAAGATTCGCTAGATTTATTTAGCTTGGGATAGATATCTCTTGATCCCCTTTTAGCAAAAGACTTGAACATTATTTAACTAGCGAAATTGAAAAATGATATTATTAAAAGGTCGCAATAACTAAATAAATAAAATATGCTGTCACAAATACCCTTGAATCTCAGTGAAGTCAAAAAAGAAGACCTAAACAAAGAAATCTTAAGAATCGGAATGCTGGCTGAACTGGACGCCATAAATCTTTACGAACAAATGGCCGCCATGACCGATAACGAAAACATCAAAAAAGTTGTTCTTGACATAGCCAAAGAGGAAAAAACCCATGTGGGCGAATTTCAGGCGCTTTTACTAAAAGAAGACCAGGAGCAACTGAAAGAATTAGAAAAAGGAAGAGAAGAAGTTGAAGAGTTAACAAAATAAAAAATGGTGTCAACTAAATTTTACACTTTGCCGGAATTGCCTTATGACTATAAGGATTTGGAGCCTTATATTTCCGAACAGCAATTAACAATTCATCACCAAAAACATCATCAGGCCTATGTCAATGGCGCCAATGCTATTTTAGAAAAGATTGATAAAGCCAGAAAAGAAAACGCCGACCTGGATATGAAATCAACTTTGAAAGAATTGTCTTTTAATATCGGCGGCCATCTGCTCCACTCGTTATTCTGGGAAAATTTAGCGCTTAGTGACCTGCCTGCGCAGGCGGGCAAAGGCGGCGGAGAGCCCAAAGGAAATCTAGCTGATTTGATAAAAAATGAATTCGGCGGTTTTGAAAGATTCAAAAAGGAATTCACGCAGACCGCCGCTTCGGTTGAGGGCTCGGGTTGGGCGGCTTTGGCATTTTGCAGCCAAACCCAAAGGCTGATTCCGATGCAGATAGAAAAACATAATGTTAATGTTTATCCGGGTTTTAAAATTTTGATGGTTTTAGACGTTTTTGAACACGCTTATTATCTTGATTACAAAAACGACCGGGCAAAATTTATTGAGGCCTTCTGGAATATAGTTAATTGGGACAGAATCGCGAGCAGAATAGAATCGCGGTAAAAGCTGACCATATTAATTTTTATTATACCTTAGAAATCAGAATCTCTGAAATAATTTAAATATGTTATAATTAAAATATACTCGGTAACTCAGCTTCAATGATTCGCTGATTCTTGGCGAACAAGAAGTACTGGGCAAAAGGTCAATATTAATCAAATAAAAAATATTAATTATCAACTTTGATATGTCTGGAAAATGTCGGAGTTGGGTTAACTAGATATGAACAAAAAAACACTTTTATTATTAATAGCGGCCGTTTTATTAATTGGGTTGGGAGTCGGCGGTTATTTCTACTGGAATAATTGGAGAAAATCCAAAACGGGAGCTAGCGCTGAAGAAAAAGCCCTGCAAGGAGCCGGAGAAGCTGCCCAAAAAATCACTGAAAGTGCGAGTCAAGGCACCCTACCTTCAATAGGAGCAAATCCCCTGGAAAGCAAACCAGACATCAACCCGGCCGACAAAGCCAATCCTTTTACAAATATTAAAACCAATCCTTTTGAATAATATGAAAACAAAATACCTGAATTTTATTATTTTGAGTTTTATAATAATCGGTTCACTCGTTTTAACGAACCAAGTATTCGCCCAAGAACCTACCGGAGCGGCGGATATCCAATATCCGGTCAAAGAATTGGGCAATTGCCAGGACAAAACATCCTGTAAAACTTATTGCGATAAACCGGAAAACACAGAGGCCTGCGTCAGTTTTGCCGAAAAAAATAATTTGATGTCTAAAGACGAAATTGATACGGCTAAAAAATTCGTGGCGTCAGGGAGCAAGGGTCCCGGCGGCTGCGCCGGCAAAGACGCCTGCGAAACATATTGCGATAACATCAGCCATATTGATGAATGCGTTTCTTACGCGGAAAAAAATAATTTAATGCCGCCGAAAAATTTGGCGCAAGCCAAGCAAGTCCAGGCGGCCATCGCCAGAGGCGTGAAACCGCCGCCCTGTAAAAATAAAAAAGAATGCGATTCTTATTGCGAAGACCCGAATAATATGGAGAAATGCGTGACTTTCGGCGTGGAAGCGGGTTTTATCCAGGGCAAAGAACTTGAAGATTCTCAAAAAATGCTGGCGGCTTTAAAAAGAGGCGTGAAACCGCCGCCCTGTAAAGGCAAAGAAGCGTGCGACCAATACTGCGGCGAACCTAATAATATGGAAGTTTGTACGAATTTCGCCATAGAAGCCGGTTTTATGACCGACCAAGAAAAAGCCGATTCTCAAAAGATGCTTGCGGCCATAAAACAAGGAATAAAGCCGCCGGCTTGTAAGGGGAAAGAAGCGTGCGACGCTTATTGCTCGCAAGACGCCCATTTTGAAGAATGTACTAAATTTGCCGAAGCGGCCGGGTTTATAAGTAAAGAAGACGCGGTTATGGTTCGCAAAACCGGAGGCAAGGGGCCGGGCGGCTGTAAAAGCAAAAACGAATGCGATACTTTTTGCAATAATCCCAACAATCAAGAAACCTGCTTTAATTTTGGTAAAGAAAACGGGATGATACCGGAAGCAGATTTAAAACAAATGGAACAAGGCAAACAACAATTTAAAGAAACTTTAAATCAAGCGCCACAGGCCGTGCTTGAATGCCTTAATTCCCAACTTGGAACCGATATAATGGAAAAATTCAAAAGCGGCACGGTTATGCCGCCCAGAGAAATAGGAAACCAAATGCGAACTTGTTTTGAAAAAGGCATGGGACAGCCGGGCGGCCCCCAACAAGGCCAGGGTGGGCCTCAAAACGGTCAGGATCAACAAAATCAAAATCAACAAAATCAGCAAATTCAACCATGGGCAGATATGTGTAGCTCTGATGGAAATGGGAATCCGACGGCGTTGGCCTGTGTTGATGGATCTGGAAAATTTATAACATCGGCTAAAGTAGGTTCGGATGGAAAGCCGGTTTGTCCTGCAGATTCGACGGCGAAGTGTGGTAATTATCAGCAAAATAATCAGCAGGGACAGCCTGGACAGAATCAGCAAGGTCAACCGGAAGATAAATTTCAACCTGGTCCAGGCGCAGTTAATCCCGGCGGACAAATAATGACGCAACAGGCGGGTCCTGGAGGATGTAAAGGGCCGGAGGAATGCCAAAAATACTGCTCTTCTAATCCTGATGAATGTAAAAATTTTCAACCTGGACAACAAGGACAAATACAAACACAACAACAGCAGCAGCCAACTGGCAATCAACAGCCGCCGACTCAACAAAACATGCCCCCGCAAGGACAGCAACCCCAGCAGGGAATGACAAACCCGCCGGAGGGAATGACGCCCACGGTGAATCAGCAACCGCCGGCAGGCAATATCGCTCCCCCGTCAACCCCGACTACTCCGCCGCCGGCTAATACCACTCCTCCGCCCAGCGGTTTTCTGAATCTGGAATCTTTCTTAGGGTCAATAACGCGCATCTTCACTGAAACGCTTCAACAAAGCGAATAACGAATGGTTGACTAAAAATCATATCAGGTGTATAAAAAGGAAAAGGTCGTATAATATAAACCCTAGTAATTAACAAGAAGTAGAAATTAACATAGAATATTTTCAAGATATTTGAGTTAAATTGAAAATTGTTAATTTAATTTATCGTGGATTTCAACAACGACAGAGAGGGTGGTTTCAAGCGGCAAATGATCCAAGGAAATTGGAAATGCGCCGATTGCGGCACTCCAATAACTGAATTGCCATTTGAGCCGCGTGACGGTTCAAGTGTCTATTGCCGGGAATGCTACGCCAAACGCAGACCCCCTCGCAGAGATTTTCGTCGGTAAGACGCAAATCTAGAAATACCGCCCCGATAAAAATCGGGGCGGTATTATTTTTTTAAAAAAATTTGCTATAATAAATAATATGAACAATAAAATAAAAAATTATTTAGGGGTCGCCATTATTGTCGTCTTATTATTTATGGCTTACGCAACGGTAAGTTATGTTAAAACTTATTCCAGATCAATTCAGCCGTCCTCATTCCGCAGTTTCTCGGTTTCGGCCGAAGGTAAAGTGGTAGCGGTGCCGGATGTGGCCCAATTCACTTTTGGCGTTAAAACCGAAGGCGGTTTAAATATCGCCGATTTGCAAACCGAAAACACCAAAAAAGTTAACCAGGCTATTGATTTTGCTAAATCCAACGGCGTTGAAGCTAAGGATATCAAAACCACAAATTACAGCTTAACCCCGCGCTATCAATATTTCAGCTGTCCGGTCCGCGACAATGGCGTAACGCCTTGTCCTCCGGCAGAAATCGTGGGCTATACCGTCAGCCAAACGGTTTCGGTAAAAATAAGGAACTTCGAAAAAATTGGCGATATTTTGGCGGGAGTTGTCAAAAACGGCGCCAATGAAGTTTCCTCTCTTTCCTTCGCTATTGATGATGCCACGTTAGTTCAGGACCAGGCCAGAAACGAAGCTATTACCAAAGCCAAAGTAAGAGCAATTTCCGTAGCTAAAGCCGGAGGATTTAAATTGGGAAGATTACTTTCAATTGAAGAAAGCGCAACGCCTGTGTATTACAACTATGCGACGAAAGCGGCTGGTATGGGAATCAGCGACGAGTCGGCTACTCCGAGCGCCCCCCCTGCCATAGAAGCCGGCTCTCAAGAAGTGTCAGTAACGATGATTTTGAAATACGAAATAGAGTAAGCTATTAAATTAAGCTTGCTTTAGAAAACCAAAATTTTCAACGGCTCAACCGTGATTTCCGTTGAGCCGTAGTTTTTAACATACTATTCCGCGAGTAAATTCAAAATGATTTTTATCATCACGTCTTTTTCTTTTGGATTACTTTCTGCAATCAAAAGCGCTAAGGCAACTAAAGCGTTATCATTTATTTTTCTTTCTCCGTTCTTTTTGTAAAGAAAATCATTTTTATCCAAAAAATAAACAAACAAAAACGCGCCGCTTCGCTTGTTGCCATCAGAAAATGGATGGTCTTTGATAATAAAGTACAAAAGGTGCGCCGCTTTATCTTCTATGCTTGGATATAATTTTTTACCGCCAAATGATTGATACAAACCGCGAATGATGCCCTCAAAACTGCCGTCTCTTTCTTGGCCAAACAAATCACCCGCTTCTTTTTTAGCCGCCAATTCTTTTTTTAATTCTGCGATAACGCGCAAACAATTTTCATAAGTCAAAATAAAAGTCGCTTTCTTGCCTTTGACTTCTTTTAGTTTTCCTTTATCATATTCTCCCAATAAAGTCAGTGTCTTGGCATAACCGGAAAGCAGACTCAAAAGTTCTCCTTCTTGGCCTTTGAGTAATTCTTTTTTTGATTTTTCTTGCAAAAATACGATGGCGGTTTGTAATTCGTTAAATTTTTCTTTTGTTTCCAAAAGTCGCTTTTCATTTATTGCATAGCCCTTAACGAGATAATTTTTGAGAGTTTTTGTGGCCCAAATACGAAATTGCGTCGCGCGCTTGGAATTAACGCGATAGCCGACTGATAAAATTATGTCGAGATTATAATACTCTATTTCCCGTTCTATTTGGCGATTCCCCTCTTTTTGAACTGTTGCAATTTTTGCAACAGTTGAATCTTTTAATAGTTCTCCGGAATCGTATATATTCCTGATGTGCCGCGAGATACCAGATTTATCAGTGTTAAAAATTCCGGCTATCTGATTCAAAGTAAGCCATACGGTTTCTTTTTCTAGCCGCACTTCAACCCGCGCCTCGCCCTTTAGCGCGCTGTAAATCACGATTTCTCCTTTTTTTATTTGTTCCTTTTTCGCCATTTTCTTTATTATTCTACCACGATTTTGGGGAGGATTTCCTTGATTTTCAACGGCTCAACGCGTTGAGCCGTTGAAAAAAATAGGCTTCTAGGGAGTAGAAACAAGCTTAAAAATCAAAATCTTTTGCTTTCTTTCGGGCTAATTCAAAAATCCTTAAGTTAAGATTTAAGTATTTGGCTTTAATATTTTTTTGGATGGATTTTTTAACGGAGTCCGGTTTTAACGGCAAAATATTTTTGAATGCGGCTAAAGAAATCAGGAATATGCCGGCGCCGATAGCGGTATTGAATTCTTTCCGGCAAATTTCGGCCGCCGGAACAAAAATAACTTTCTCGGAAAATTTTTTCAAAGTTTCCGAAATTCCTTCTTTGGTCCACGGCTTTTGGTTTGGAATCGCCAATAATAAATCATTAACTAAAAAAGAGGTTTTGGCTTGTTTTGAAGCGTAATAACAAGCTCTTAAAGATTCCTGTTTTTCCAAGGAGATTATTAAATCGGCTTCGCCTTCGGAAATAAGAGGCGAAGAAATTTCTTTGCCAAACCGCAAATGAACTTCCACCGGTCCGCCTTTCTGGGAAAGGCCGTGAAGCTCGGAGGTTTTGACGTCAAAATTCTGCGACCGGGCCGCTTGGGCTAAAATCTGGAGCAAGGTAATCTGCCCCTGCCCGCCGGTACCGATAATTATTATGTTGAAATTTTTCATGATATTAGTGATGCCAATCTACAGATTGCGAATGAATTAAATTAGTATATTCGCAATTCGCATTATTGGCATAAAATTAGCATATTGGCATCATATTTTTATTTATTTATAAATAGACATGGGTGTCTCGCGATAATCACTGAAACCTCTTTCTTTTTCAGAAAATCCTTAACCGTATTCTCAAATTCTTTCATTTTAACCGGGTCAACTATTTTGACGTTTTTCACGCCGCAAGCCCGGACAATCTCTTCAATTTTAAGTCCGGCAACGCCCGGATTGGGCTGATGGCCGGTCATCGCCGTAGTTCCGTTGTCCAATATTACAATCAGAGGGTTGGATTTGTTGAAAACGGTATTTATCAAAGCCGGAATACTGGCGTGGAAAAAAGAGGAGTCGCCGACAAAAGTGATAACTTTCTGTTTCGCGGCCTTTTCAATTCCGTGAGCGATGGAGATATCCGAACCCATGCAATAAAGATAATCCTGCGTTTCGTAGGGCGGATAATGAGCCAGCATATAACAGCCGATTTCTCCTCCGAAAACGGTATTTTTGGGAGCTATTCTTTTGAGTGTTGAAAAAACAAAATTGTAAGGACAGCCCTGGCAAAACCGGGGTTTTCTTTCGGGAAATTTTATTTTTTCAAATTCGTTTCGGTGTTTTTTAAAATCAAATTCGGTTTTTTTGCCGCTCAATTTTGAAATTGCCGAAATAACATCCTCGGGTTTGATTTCTCCGACTTCCGGCAAAAAATTTTTGCCGTTGATTTTTAATTTGGGGTTCCCCTCCTTAGCCAATCTTTCTACTTCTTTTTCCAAATACGGCTCTAACTCTTCAATTATCAAAACTTGATTAAGATTTTTAATGAAATTCTTTATCTTTTTTTCCGGCAACGGGTAAAAAAATCCCAGTTTCAAAATCGGTAATTCCAGCTTAAGTTCTTTAAGCGCTTCTTCGGCGTATAAATAGCCGACACCGGAGGTGATAACGCCGATTTTTGCCGGCCGGCCTTCAACAAAATTCAAAGGTGATTTTTCTGACACTTTCTCTCTAATGGCTTCAATTTTATCAAGCAATTCCCGGTGCATTTCCAAAACCCGGGGCGGCATAGTCACGAACTGGCGAGGATTTTTTATGAATTGGGCTTTGCGGTTTTCTTTCTTAATCTCGCCGAGATTTACCAAGCCCGATTGGAGAGCCACTCTGGTGGTTTCCCTTATCATCACCGGAATTTTGAATTTTTCCGAAAGCTCAAAAGCCAATTTTGTGAATTCCTTGCATTCCTGCGGTGTTGACGGTTCCAAAGTGGGAATATGGGCTTTTAAAATATGACCCCGGCTGTTGTCTTCCGATTGAGCCGAACTCCAGCAAGAAGGATCATCGGCCACCACAATAACCAATCCCCCTTTGACGCCCGAGTAAACCAATGGATATAAAAAATCGGAAGCGACATTCAGGCCGAAATTTTTCATCGCCACCAAACTCCGTAAACCGCAGAACGATGCTCCGGCCCCTGCCTCAAGCGCTATTTTTTCATTAACCGAAAATTCAAAATAAAAATTCTTTGCTATTTTTGAAAATCGGGAAAAATCATAAAAAATATTGCCGATTTCCGAGGCCGGCGTGCCCGGATAAGTGGAAATAAACTGAACGCCCGCTTCCAACGCGCCCCGGACAATCGCTTCATTGCCCAAAAGAAGAACTTTTTCGCCTTTATTTTTAAGAATTTCCTTTTGCATACTAAAGCATTTTATCACAAAAAAATAAAATTAATTAGAGGTTAAATCAATCCCCGCGCCTTTGGAAAAAATGACTGGGTGTGATAGAATATTTTTAAATCTAAATCACTTATCAAAAAATCATGTCCAACGAAATCAAAAAGAGAGACGGCCGGATAGTAAAATTTGAACAGGAAAAAATAACGAAAGCTATCGTTAAAGCGTTGACCGCCAGCGACCAGGGCGATGGCATAAAAGCCAAAAAAATTTCCGAAAAAGTTGTCGCTTTGATGCAACGCCGTTTCAAAAAAACGGAAATTCCCACCGTTGAGGAAATTCAGGATATCGTGGAAGAAGTTTTAATTTTAGAGGGCTATGCCGAGACCGCCAAAGCGTATATTTTATACCGGGAACAACGCCGGAAAATAAGAGAGGCCTCCACCGCTATTAATGAATCAGTGGAAATGGTTGACCAGTATATTTCCGAATTGGATTGGCAGGTCAAGGAAAATGCCAATATGGCCTATTCCCTTCAAGGATTGAATCATTACGTCACTTCCGCCGTCACCAAAAAATATTGGCTTAACAAAATTTATCCCGAAAAAATCCGGCAAGCGGCGGAGGGCGGCGACCTTCATATTCATAATTTGGATTCTTTAGCCACTTATTGTTGCGGATGGGATTTATACGACCTTTTAATAAAAGGTTTCGGCGGCGTGGCGAGTAAAGTGGAAGCCGGGCCGGCCAAGCATTTCCGAAGCGCTTTGGGCCAGCTGGTTAATTTCTTTTATACCCTCCAGGGAGAATCGGCCGGCGCTCAAGCTGTTTCTAATTTTGACACCCTGCTCGCCCCTTTTATCAGATACGATAATTTAAACTATCAGCAAGTCAAACAGGCGCTCCAAGAATTTATTTTCAATTGCGCCATTCCTACCCGGGTTGGTTTCCAGAATCCTTTCACTAATATCACTTTGGACGTCTCACCATCAGCGGCCCTGGCCAATCAATCAGTGATTATCGGCGGCAAACCGCAAAAAGAAACTTATAAGGATTTCCAGGAAGAAATGAACGTTTTAATCCGGGCATTTTACGAAGTCCTGATGGAAGGAGACGCCAAGGGCAGGCCTTTTACTTTCCCCATCCCGACCATCAATATCACCAAGGATTTCCCCTGGGACAGCCCGTCTTTAAAACCAATGTGGGAAGCCACGGCTAAATATGGAGTAAATTACTTCTCTAATTTCATCCTATCCGATATGAAACCCGAAGATGTCCGGAGTATGTGCTGCCGTTTGCGTTTGAGTAATGCCGAGCTTTACAAGCGGGGCGGCGGTTTATTCGGCTCCAATCCCCTGACCGGTTCTATCGGAGTCGTCACCGTCAATTTGCCCCGGCTCGGCTATCTTTCCAAAACTAAAAAAGAATTTTTTGTAAGATTGGCCGAAGTTATGGATTTGGCTAAAGAAAGCTTGGAAATTAAAAGAAAAGCTGTTGAAAATTTCATTGAAAAAGGTCTGTACCCTTATTCAAAATATTATCTTTCCGGAGTGAAAAAAATGAGAAACGCTTATTACGCCAATCATTTTTCCACTATTGGCTTAGTGGGAATGAATGAAGCCCTGCTGAATTTTATGAATGAAGACATATCTTCCAAAAGCGGAAAAAAATTCACCTTGGAAGTTTTGGATTTTATGAGAGAACGATTAATCCGATACCAAGAAGAGACCGGATATTTATATAACTTAGAAGCCACCCCGGCGGAATCAACCGCTTATCGGCTGGCCCAGAAAGACAAAGAAAAATATCCCGAAATTATTTCGGCCGGCACAAAAAAAACACCTTACTATACCAACTCTACCCAATTGCCGGTTAATCACACTGATGATATTTTTGAGGCCTTAAAACTGCAAGACGAAATTCAAGCCAAATACACCGGCGGCACTGTTTTGCATCTTTTCTTGGGTGAAAAAATATCCGACGCCCAAACCGCCAAAAATTTGATTAAAAAAGTTTTTGAGAATTTTCATCTGCCTTATGTCACTTTAACCCCCACTTTCTCCATCTGCCCCACTCACGGTTATTTAACCGGAGAACATTTTCTCTGCCCGAAATGCGCCATTAAACAGCCCTGCGAGGTTTATACAAGGATAGTCGGGTACCTTCGTCCCGTGAGTCAGTTTAATGTTGGGAAGCAGCTCGAATTTAGCGAAAGGAAGACCTTCGTCTTGAATCATAAATCATGGAGCATGGAACATAAGACGCGGAAATCCAAGATTCATGTTTCATGATTCAAGATTCATGTTCCAAGCTTTATGCTTATCGGCGGTTTACAAAAACTTACGTTGATAGATTATCCGGGCAAAATCGCGGCCACGGTTTTTTTAGTTGGCTGTAATTTTGCCTGTCCCTGGTGTTATAACCCGGAGCTGGTTTTAGCCGAAGATATTAAAAAACACGCTAAAATTTCTGAAAAAGATTTTTTTGATTTTCTTAAAAAAAGAAAAGGACTGCTTGACGGCGTGGTGATCTGCGGCGGAGAACCTACCATAAATAAAAACCTGCCGGATTTTATAAAAAAAATAAAAAAACTGGGATACGCGGTAAAGCTTGATACCAACGGCTCAAATCCCGAAATGTTGAAAAACTTGATTGATGAAAAATTGATTGATTATGTCGCGATGGACATTAAGGCGTCACTAACAACTAAAAACTTAAAACTAAAAGCTAAAAGCTACGACGAAGCGACTGGTGTAAAAACAAACCTGAACAAAATTAAAAAAAGCATTGAAATAATCAAAAAATCCGGAATTGATTACGAATTCAGAACCACAATCATACCGAAATTACACCAATCAAAAGATATTATAGACATAGCCAAGCAATTAAAAGGCGCTAAAAAATATTTTCTACAGCAATTCAAGCCCGAAAAAACAATCAACCCGAAATACGAAAAATACAAACCCTTCAGCCAAAAGCAGTTAGAAACCATTCAAAAAGAATGCAAAAAATATCTGCCTACCGAGTTAAGAAATCTCTAAATCAAAAAGGCGGTTGAATAACCGCCTTTTTGATTTTATCCGGAGAATGCTTTGATTATTTGCCACCCTTCTTTTTCTTTTTCGCAAAATAGGAATAAGCCAAATAAATAATCAAACCGATTATTAAGATAACGACTGCGCCGACAAAATTATTTCCCGTGCCCAAGGTTATGAAATTGCTAATCGTGGCAAGGAGAAGATTCGGTCCTTTAACAACTAAAATTTCTGGCAATGGCTGTTGTTCTTTTTTTGGAGTTATTGTTTCTGGTGTTGGTGCCGGAGTTAGTTTGGGTGTTGGGGTCAGTGTTGTTTCCTGTGTCGGGGTTGGTGTTGGCGTCGGCGTCGGAGTTGGCGTAGAAACAGCATTAATCGTATAACTTCCGATTGTTGAAGCCGAACCGACTGATACGCCCTCGCCTATTACATCAACGCCTGTGAAGCCAATAGAGGCTGCGCCGGCGCTT
>JAUYAV010000008.1 GCA_030693325.1 bacterium | reverse complement strand
GCCTTGTCGCCGAGAACCGAGCAATGATATTTGATTTCCGGTAAGCCGCCCAATCTTTTGACAATGTCTTGCGGTTTTATTTTTCTGGCTTTTTCCACTTTCATTCCGCCTTTTTCAGTGAGCATCACCGAAAGCATGGAGGTGGAGCCGATAGCCGCCCCACAGCCAAAACACCTCCAGCGGCATTGTTTTATTATTTCGGTTTTGGGATCAATCCAAAGCCAAAAACGCATCACATCGCCGCAGGCCGGCGAGCCAACCATTCCGGAAGCGTTAAATTTGAATTTCTTTTCCTCTTCCGGTTTCATAAAATTATGAGGATTAAAGAAATGCTCTTTGACGATTTTGCTGTAAACCCAAGGCATTTGAGCCCGGCCGATAATATCTGATTTTATTTTTTTGGATTTTGTCATATTGTTATAAATTTTCAACTAAATTTTTAAATTAATCGGTGAAAGTTCCCGAAGTTTTTTAACGACTTGGGGTAAAATTTTCAGGACATAATCAATGTCTTTTTTTGTCGTTTCTCTGCCCAAAGTCAATCGTAAACTGCCGTGGATGATTTCGCGAGGCAAGCCGATGGCCTGAAGAACGTGCGAGGGCTGAAGCGTCTGGGAATGGCAGGCCGAGCCGGTGGAGGCGCAGATGCCGTATTGGTCAAGATGCAAAAGCAGGGCTTCGCCTTCAATATCTAATATAGTGATATTGACGTTGTTAGGTAATCTTTTTTCGGGATGGCCGTTAAGAAAAGTTTTGGGAATGGTTTTTAAAATTCTTTCAGTCAAGTTTTTGGAAAGTTTTTCCAGGCGCTGGAATTCTTTTTTTCTGTTTTTTTGGGCCAGCTCCAGGGCTTTGGCTAAGCCGATATAAGACGGGACATTTTCGGTGCCGGAACGCAATCCTTTTTCCTGGCCGCCGCCGAAAATTATCGGCGTAAGCGGAGTGCCGGCGCGGACATACAAAATCGCGCTGCCTTTTGGACCGTAAATTTTGGAGCCGTTGAGCGTTAAAAGATCAACGCCTAATTTTTCTACGTTTAAATCCAGATAGCCGGCGGCTTGGCAGGCATCGGTGTGAAAATAAATTTTGGGAAGATTTTTAGATTTTCTTTCCTGATTGATTTTTTTTAATAATTTTCCGATTAGGGCGATTGGTTCAATAGTGCCGATTTCATTATTGGCGTACATCACCGAAACCAGAATCGTTTCCGGCTTAACGGCTTTTTTGATTTGCTCTGCAGTAATCAAACCATATTTATCAACCGGCAGAGCGCTGACATCAAATCCTTCTTCTTCCAAAGCAAAGGCGGAATTTAAAACCGCGGGATGCTCAATTTTTGTCGTTATAATATGCCCGGGCTTTTTAAGTTTTTTTTGAACAGACCGGCTTAATCCCAAAATAGCCAAATTGGCGCTTTCGGTGCCGCCGGCGGTAAAAATAATTTCTGTTTCTGTGGCGCCCAGGATTTTAGCTATTTTTTGTCGGGCTTGGCTTAAGGCGATTTTGGCTTTTATGCCAGTTTGGTATATACTTGAGGGATTGCCGAAATTTTCCGACCAAAACGGGTCCATCGCCTTTTTTACTTCCGGGGCTAAAGGCGTGGTGGC
>JAUYAV010000007.1 GCA_030693325.1 bacterium | reverse complement strand
ATTTTTGTATCGCGGAACAATCTCTTCAAGATAACCCAAAACACTGTTTTGCAGGTCTTCGCGGCTTAAATTTTTCGCCCAATCCGGAATATGGCATTCGGGCCAGCGACCGGTTTTCATTCCGATTACCAAAATAATTTTCGCCTGATTATCCGCGGCTTGTTTTATCTGCCAATCCAAATCGTCAAAATAAGGTTTGCCTTTTTGATTTTCAATCCAATCCCAGCTGACAAGCAATTTCAGATTTTTCACTTTCAAATCGTCAAGAAGCGCCGAATAAGCTTTCCGCCAATCAAGCTTTAGAAGCTCGGCGTGCTTCTGGGAAAAATTAACCCCCCAGACGATATCCTTCGCCTGCTGAGCCGTACCCGCGAAGAAATAAATAAAAAAACCGGCTACAATCAGGAATAGAAAAATGAAAATTATTTTATAGGTTCTCATCAGCGTAAATCAGCGTCTTAATAATTTTTTGAAAATTATTTTTTTGATTTTGTAAGTTCCCAGTTTCTCGGCTTCCACAAAACCTTCCATAGCCGCTTCGGCCAAGCTCCCGTTGGCCAAAAGATCGAAAAGCCATTGGTCGGCGTAATTGGGGTTATCCTGGTCTATCGCCGAACCGGTCCTTAAAAGCCATCTCCGGTTAAAAATTTCCTGAGACCCCAGCGGCGGAGCGATGATTATCGGCACACCCAAAGCGGTGTAAAAAGAAAGCTCGCTGGGTTTCGTCCATAAAACGTCAGTTTTCCTCAGCTTCTGATTGAATTTTAAGAAATATTCGCCTACGGTGTCGGCGAAAACTATTTCAATGTTTTTATCCAAATTATCTTCCAGACCGATGATTTTCAGATTATCCAGAAAATATTTATAGACGTTTTTTCTGGTGCCAGCCATCAAAATAACCTTGATTTCCCGGTTTTTTATTTTTTGAGCCAAACTTCTGACATATTTAACCACTATTTCTTTCTGCGCTCCGGCTCCGCCCACCGAAAACATAATCGTTAAAGGATGGTCGGGTTTTTCGGGTAAAATTCCGATGTATTTTTCAATTAAAGGATCATATTCCTTGCGGTATATTTTTTTCGGGTCCAAATTCAGAAGACGGTAAGCCAAATCGATTTTTGCGATTTCCAAATTCTCGCTTCCGGTATTTTCCAAAGGCAAAGGATAGCCGGTCAAGAATATATTCTCCTCCCTGACCCCGTAAAGTTTTAATCTTTCCACGACCCAGGAATTAGGAGCGAAATATTTTATTTTGCTTTTGGCGGGATTCGGGGAAACCCAGGTCCGGGCGATGTCGGCATCGCATATGACGCAATAGATTTCTCCGGGATAACCGAAAAGCTCGGCCATAAAAACCGGGGTGAAAAAAGTGCTTACCAAAGGCAAGGGATTTTTCTCCAGTTTCAATATTAAATCTTTTCCCCAGCCGTTTTTAATGAACGAAAAAATGACTCTAAGGGAAAAATTCGGCTTTGACAGATCCCTTTTGGGGTAAAAACTTAAAATTCTTTGGAATTTTTCGAGAATGCCGAAAGCCAAGTTGCCCAAAAAAGGAAATTTCTTGAAATCGGAAATTGCCTCGTAAAAATTTTTGGCCAATTCCCAGACGTTTCTGTCATTATCGGGAATACCCGCATAATTATTGGCATTGATGACTTTATCTTCAAAGGCAAAACTTTCCAATGGGTACGCCGTCCTTTGGTGTCCGTAACCCATATCCACCCCAACCACCCAGGCCTTTTTATTATTTGCTGATTTATTAACCGGTACCATATTTATGAAAGTATTCGCGATTTTTTAATAAACGATAAAACAATATATGCCAATATTCCGCCTGCGACAGCCGTGAAGAATTGCATCCAGCCCATCATCAAAATTGCGGCGTTAATCGCCTTTCCGCTCAATAAAACTCCGGCCAATAATCTGGCAATTCCGAAAAGAAACAAAAACTTTAAAAAACTTGCCGCTAAAATTGAAATTCCGATTTTTTTTCTGCCAAAATAATAATAAACGCCGACTAAAATCGCGTTGCTAATCATAATAAAAGGCACGACCGGAGCTAATGCCAACGGCAATAAACCGGAAGTTAGAGCCAAAACACTGGGCATTAATCCCAAAAATACCGCTTCAAACGGGCCGACTAAAAAAGCGGCCAATATTAACGACATATTCACCAACGGTCCGGTTATGAATTGCGAATGAATGTAAGTCGGCAAAAAAGCGGCGATGAAAGTCAAAACCGAGAAAATCATTATTTTTGTTTTAATTTTTGAACCCGAAAAAACTATTGCTTGTTCGTTAATCATAATTTTAATAATTATTTTTATTCAAATTTATTTTTAGGCGAATAATTGGTTTTGAGTAATTTTTTTTGCTCGGCAACCGATAAATTGTTGATGTAATTGTCAAAAAAATCTTTAACCACGGGATTTAAATGCGCTTTTCTTATTTCCATTTGGGAATCAATTTTATATAAGGCCTCAATTCTTTTTTTGACGATTTCCAGGGTGGTCGGGATTGGCTGGCCGCCGCCGCCGATACAGCCGCCGGGGCAAGCCATTACTTCAATATAATCGTAAGCATTTTTATTATTTTTAATTTCCCGGATTATTTTTTCGGCGTTAGCCGCCGTGGAAACCACGGCCACATTAAGCGTTCGGTCGCCAATTTCAATCCGGGCTTTTTTAATTCCTTCTATCCCCCTGACTGCTTCAAAATCAATTTTATCCAACTCTTTTTTAGTCAGATAATAATAAGCGGTTCTCAAGGCCGACTCCATAACTCCGCCCGAGGCCCCGTAAATGGCCGCGGCGCCGGAATAAGTTCCGGGCAAATCGACCTTGCTCGGCTCTAATTTCGGCAAATCAATTTTATGTTTTTTAAGCATAGCGGCAAACTCGCGGGTGGTCAAAACATAATCAACCGGCTGCAAGCCGTTAATTTTTAA
The DNA here is from genome assembly GCA_030693325.1 of bacterium. Classification (NCBI taxonomy): domain Bacteria; species bacterium. The sequence goes on along the minus strand of JAUYAV010000007.1, from coordinate 4,239 downwards.
TTTTTTATGCCGGGCTTCGTATTTTTTGGAAGTGCAGGGCATAAAAGAAACAACTACTATTTTTTTGGGATTAATATTCTCTTTTTCCGCCCACCAGGTTTTGTAAGCGCCGCCGGAATGAATTTGAGGCGAACGCGCCGTGGTTAAATGATTAATCAATTCGGGATGATAAAATTCAATGAATTTAACCCAAGCGGGACAGCAAGAAGTAAACATCGGCAAATTTTTATTTTCCTTGATTCTTTCAACCAACTCGCCGGCTTCAACTATAGTCGTAATGTCAGCTCCCATATTAACGTCAAAAATTTTATCAAAACCCAATTCTCTGAAAGCGGTATAAATTTGGCCGGTTAAATCCGTTCCGACCGCCAACCCGAATTCTTCGCCGATACTGGCCCGCACCGAAGGCGCCATTTGGGCGATAACAATTTTATTTTTATCGTTTAAAGCTTTTTCAACCAATTCAATTTCGTTTTGCTCGCGCGCCGAACCGACCGGGCAATGAACCGTGCACTGGCCGCAATAAATGCAGTCAATTTTTGGATCTCTTGTATAAGTGGCGTGGGTCTGAACATTCTTCCCCTCAATTTTCAAAAAACCGATTCCGATTTTTTGGCAGATTTCAACGCATTTATTGCAGGCGATGCAAAGTTGCGGGTCAATTTCGGCCGCTTGGCACATTTTATGAAGTTTTTCTTTGATTTTCGGCCGTTTATATTTCTTGGTTGAAATTCCGTATTTTTTAATTTCTTCGGCAGTTCCGCAATAAAATCCTTTTCGGCATTTGGGACAATTTTCTTGATGGCCGGCCAGCAGCAACTCAAGATTTTCCAAACGAAGTTTCTTAACTTTAGGAGTATCAGTATAAACAGCGAGGTTATCTTCCGCTTTGAGGGTGCAGGCGGTAACGATTTTCCCCGTTTGGCTAATTTCAACCAAACAAGTTCGACAGCTGGCTCCGGTCGGCAAATCATCATGATGACAAAAATGCGGAATTTCTATCCCGTTTTTTATCGCTATCTGTAAAACACTTTCTTCCGGTTGAGCGGAGTATTCTTTATTATTTATAAAGACATTCATTTTTTATTTTTTTGCCAAAACGTTTGAATAATATGAATAAATCGGCTCGCTTATTGCGCGGCCAAGGGCGCAAAAAGAAGTTTCTTTCGTTGCTTCCAAAATTTCAAATAATTCATTCCAGGGAATATTTTTATTGCTCCTGACCAAATTCAAAAGCTGAAAAGATCCCATCCGGCAAGGCGCGCACTTGCCGCAGCTTTCTTTCTGAAAAAATTCAAGCCATCGCAAAATTATTTTTTGGGGTTCTGTTTTTTTGTCATAAACTTCCAATCCGCCGGCGCCGGTCATCTTCTGATTTTTTATCTGTTCTTTATTATAAATCGGGCCGGACGCGCTGCCGCCAATCTGGACAAAAAAATCAAAATCGGGATAATTGCCGGTTTCTTTTAATATTTTTTCAACGCTCCAATCGGCCGGCAAATGATAAACACCGCGATTTTTTATTTTACCGGACAGCGAACAAAATCTTTTATTGTCGAAAATACCGTCATTAACGCAAGCGACATTATAAAGCGTTTCAACGTTGTTGATTATAGTCGGCTTGCCAAACAAGCCAACGCTTGAAGGATACGGCGGTTTAAGCCGCGGTTCGGTCCGCTTGCCTTCAATGGCGTCAAGCAACGCCGTTTCCTCGCCGCCGATATAACTTGGTTCTTCGGAAAAAATTTGAATATTGTATCCTTTTTGATTATAACTTTTTATAATCGGCATTAATTTAAATTTAATTTGGCGATAATATTTTTTATTTAAATTAAAAAACGCGTCTTTAACGTTTAAATAATCAAGCGCTAAAATTATTCCTTTGACCACCTGCTCCGGGTAATGTTTCAGAATATACAAATCCTTAAACAGGCCCAACTCTCCTTCGCTGGCGTTGCAAATCACGTATTTTTTTTCTTCGGCTTCTTTTTTTACCCCCTGCCATTTCGCCGCCGTCGGATATTCAGCCCCGCCCCGGCCAACCAGCCCGGCTTTTTCAATTTTAGCTATTATATCGTTTTCCATTTTTATCTGAGAGTATATCCGCCGTCAACAACAATGGTCTGGCCGGTTATGTAATCCGCTTTATCGGAAGCCAAAAAAACAACGGCGTTGGCAATATCTTCGGGCAATCCCATCCTTTGCCAAGGGATAACGGCAATCGTCTGTTTTTTAACTTCATCATTAAAAACCTCACTCACTCCGGGAGTATTAATGACGCCGGGAGCGACTGCATTCACATTTATTTTTTTAGAAGCCAATTCCAAAGCCAAAGCCCTTGTGAAAGCGCTAATTCCTCCCTTGGAAGCGCAATAATGCGTCAGTCCTTCAAATCCTATAAAAGCGGCGATAGACGATATGCTAATTATTTTCCCGCCGTCTTTCATCATTTTAACCGCCTCCTGCGAACACATAAAAACGCTTTTCAAATTAATGTTTAAAACCTTATCCCAATCAGCTTCCGTCATTTTCAGAAAAGGCGTAAAAGGAAAAATTCCGGCATTATTGACTAAAATATCCAGTTTCCCGAATTTCTCAACGGCTTTTTTTATCAAATTATCCACCTCTTCTTTCCGGGAAACATCGCATTTAACCGCCAATCCTTCAACTCCAATTTTTTCTATTTCTCCGACAACAATTTCGCATTCTTCTTCATTAATGTCGGAAACAACCACGTTACAACCCTCTTTAGCCAAAGCCATAACTATGCCCTTGCCGATGCCGCGCCTGGCGCCGGTAACAATCGCCACTTTATTTTTTAAATCCATATTTTTATATTTTTATAAAATTAATCGACTTTTATTTTTTATTAATGGCTATTTTTATAAATTCTTTAAATAGAGGATGGGGGTCCAGCGGCCGGGATTTGAATTCCGGATGGAACTGGGTGGCCAAAAAGAACGGATGAACGCTTCGCGGCAATTCCATAATTTCCATCAGGCGGCCGTCCGGCGAAGTTCCTGAAAAAATCAATCCTTTTTCCTCTAACTGTCCGATGTAATCAGGATTAACCTCATAGCGGTGCCGGTGGCGTTCGGAAATCAAACGCTTGTCGTAAGCCATAAAAGCGATGGATTCTTTTTTAAGCGCCGCCGGATAAGCGCCTAAGCGCATAGTGGCGCCGTATTTTTTTTCTTTGATATTTTTTTTCTGCTCCGGCAGAATGTCAATCACGGGATAGGGAGTTTTCGGGTCAATTTCGGTTGAATTGGCTTTTTTCAACCCTGCCAAAGAACGGCTGAATTCCACTACCGCCAATTGCATCCCATAACATAAACCCAAAAAAGGAATTTTATTTTTCCGGCAATAGCCGATGGCTGCAATTTTTCCTTCAGTACCCCTGCCGCCGAAGCCGCCGGGAACGATAATGCCATCGTAATTCAAAAGCTGTTTGAGTTGGGCCGGTTTATTAATGAATTCCTCGGCTTCAATCCATTTTATCACCGGTTTCCGGCCGAAATAATAAGCGGCGTGCTTAATGGCTTCAATGACGGAAATATAAGAATCCGCCAAAACAAATTTTCCGGTGGAAAAATATTTACCGACGATGCCGATATTAACCGAACGATTGCTTTTTTTAATGGTTAGAGCCAAACGCCGCCATTCTTCCAGATTGACTTTTCTCGGCCGTAATTTCAGCTTTTCTAAAATGCGATTGCTTAAGCCGTCTTTCTCGAAATTCACCGGCACTTCATAAATACTTTCCACGTCCGGCGCTGAAATAATATCCTGTTCCCGCAAACTACAGTTAAAGGCGATTTTTTCTTTGCGTTTTTTATCCAAAGGCGTGCCTGCTCGGGCCAAAATAATATCCGGCTGGAGGCCGGTGGAATTAAGGGTTTTGACCGCGTATTGGGTAGGTTTGGTTTTTAATTCGCTGTCCAAATTCTGAAGCGGCAGAAAACTGACCAGAATCAAAAGAACATCGTTAGGATTTTTGATTTTAAGAATTCTTATCGCTTCCAGAAACAAAATATTCTGATATTCGCCCACCGTGCCGCCGATTTCCGTAATGACAATTTCAGCGTTATTTTTAAGGCCGGCAATTTTAATTTTTTCCAAAGCTTCCAAAGGAATATGCGGCACGACTTCCACACAGCGGCCGCCGTATTCCAGATTTCTTTCTTTATTGATGACGGTCTGGAAAATACTGCCGGCGGTCATATAATTCAAGCCCGG
>JAUYAV010000006.1 GCA_030693325.1 bacterium | reverse complement strand
TAGCCCGGATAATTTTTCCTGTCGGTCTGACTGACAAATTCAAGGTCAATATTATATTTGGGATAATTAAGTTTTCTGCAAACAGCGACGGCGGTTAACGCGGAATTGATGTTTTTGTCTAATTTATTTAATAAATCTTTTAAAGTTTTTTTATCGGGAATTTTATAAAAACCGCCGATAGCCGTGGTTGTCGGGTGGACCTCCCGGCCGGCCACCACGTGAGAAATCTCGTCGCTTATTTCTTTGAGGGTAAGAGCGGCCTTGAAAGCCGCGGGGTTTTTCTTGGCTAATTCCAGACCGCTATCCAACCCAAGATAATCCGGCAAAGCCAGAAAAAACAAATGAAGAGCATGACTCTGGATCATCTGGCTGGTAATCATCAGTTTTCTCAATAAAATCGTAGTTTTATTGGGAATAATCCCCAAAGCCGTTTCCACTGCTTTAAGCGATGCCAAATTATGGGCAATCGGGCAAACCCCGCAAATCCGGGCCGTTATCCAGGGCGCGTCTTTGGCCGGCCGACCGACCAAAATTCCCTCAAACAATCTTTCGCCTTCCAGAATTTTTAATTCCGCTTTTTTTCTGGCCAAATCAATATTTATTGAGCCATGGCCTTCAATTTTGGCGATGAATTCGTTATTTATCATATAATTTTGATTTATTGTGAAACATTGAAAAATAGTTATCAATTTCCTCTTCACCGGCGAAATTTTTGAGAATCGTCAAAAGCGCCCCGACATTGGCTCCGTCTTTCACCCCGAAACAGCCGTAACACGGGCTGCCGCCTTTAAGACAAATCGCTCCGCAAGTGCCCTGGGTAATCGGCCCGAGGCAGGGTTTATTTTCCAACAAACGGCAGGGAATATTGGCCACTTTGCACGGGAAACAAACCGAGTAATCTTTATAATTTAATTTTTTGTTGTTAATTAAATCGCTGAAAATCCGGGTCAGCTCGGTCCCGTTTACCGGACAGCCGTGAATCAGAAAATCAACTTTCACGTAAGCGCTCAAAGGTAAGGCGTCAATCCCCCGGCCTTTATAATCCGGGCCGTAAATTTTCTCATACCATTTCTGGCGCTCTTCTTTGTTCATAATCCCAGGAATGCCTCCGAGCGTGGCGCAAGTTCCCAAACCGATAACCAGTTTTGATTTCTCTCTGATGATTTTTAACAAATCAATTTCTTCCTGGACAAGCGGCGTGCCTTCAATTAAGGCGACGTCAAATTGTTCAAGCTCGGCTTTTTCCTGGCCCAACCGCCAATTGACTATTTCCACCCTTTCGGAAAGAGCCAAAAGTTTTTCTTTGAGGGCCACTAATTCCACCTGACAGCCCTCGCAGTCCGTGAAATCAAATATGCCTAAAGTTATCTTCTTCATAAATTTAATCCCAATTTTTATCTACTTGGTCATAATTAAACACCGGGCCGTCAAGACAAACATATTTCTCGCCGGTAGTGCAATGCTGGCATTTACCCAGGCCACAGTGCATTTTTCTTTCATCGCTGACAAAAATCCGGCGATCAGGCAAGCCCAGTGGTTTTAATATTTTTTCCACAGCGGCGGTCATCGGCCCCGGTCCGCACATCGCCGCCACCGCGTCCAAAGGATTAATCTCTATTTCTTTTATTAATTCCGTGACTAAACCAGTATACCCTTTCCAGCCGGGCGTCGGGTTGTCAACCGTTAAAAGAATTTTAACGGCTTTCTGCCATTGGCTGATTTTATTTTTAATCAAAATATCATTAGGAGTGGCCGCTCCGTAAAGAAGATAAAGCCGGCCGAATTCTTTCCGATTCTTGATGAAATATTCAATCAGGCTGGCTATCGGCGGTATCCCGCAACCTCCGCTGACCATTACCACGTCTTTTCCTTTGAAAAAATCCAGCGGAAAACCATTGCCGTAAGGACCACGGACGGCAATCTCCCCGCCTTTCCCCAAAGAATGAATAGCCGCGGAAACCGTGCCCACATTTCTGACCACTAAATCAAAATATTTTTTATCGTACGGCGAAGAAGCCACGCCAAAAGGCGCTTCTCCCCAACCCCATAAGCCGGCTAAAACAAACTGGCCCGGAATAAAATTCAGGCGTTTTTTTAAACGCAACAACTTCACGCCCGGCGAAAGCGCTTCAATTTTTTCTATTTTAACCGTTTCAGGCTGATAGAGATTTTTCATTTTGGTAATCTTTAATAATTTCCAATAAAACTTTTTCAATGTCTATGCGGGCCGGACAATATTTTTGGCAACGGCCACAACCGACGCACTGGGATTTGCCGTATTCTTTGTAGGCGCGAACAAATTTATGATAAAACCAGTTGTAATATCTGTATTTCAAATTAGGCCGGAAATTTTTGCCGCCGGCTATCTTGGCAAAATTATTTAAAGTGCAGGCGTCCCACGAGCGACAACGGCTGCATTCCGAACCGTCAAGCTTAATTTCGTCTTCCACCGAAAAACAATGGCAAATCGGGCAAACATAAGTGCAGATGCCGCAACCGAGACAATTTTTTTCCAGCTCATCCCAAATGGGATGTTTTTTAAGCCAAGACCAGGAAACCGCTTCAGCTAATAATTCCGAATCTTTCACTAATTCTCTTAATCCCTTTTTTTCTTCCGGATAATTTAAAATTTTAGGATTTTTTTCTATTTTAAAAAGCTTATTTTTAACGATTTCCCTCCCGATTTTTGTCAGCGGAATCGCCTTGTACTGATTTTCGTTTATCTTTTCCAAAATTAAATCGCCAACGGTCACGGGAACGGTGATTGAATATTCTGACAGTCCGACGATAACCGAATTTTCCCTTTGCTTAAGATAAAAATAATCTTCTTTGGGTCTGGTCATTATCTCGTCAAGCTGGTCAAGGGCTCCAAGGTCAATCAAATCCAAACCGAAAAGCAGAAGTTTTCTTTTTGATTTCGGCGGAATCGATAATTTTTTTTGTTTGAAGACAAAAGAAAATAAATTTTCCCGCGGCGCAAAAAAATGGCCTTTAGCCGACAAAGCAATTTCGTCTTTCTTGTAATTAATAACGGAATATTTCCTTGAAAGACGCTCTAATAATATGGAGATGTCGGATTTTTCTATAACTGAAATCATATATTCTTTTAATTTTTAGCTAGTGAATCAACCGAGTTTTTACTGCTCGGCATAATTATCGTTTTTATCTTAGAGTGTATCCGCCATCGACAACAATGGTTTGTCCGGTTATGTAATCCGCTCTGTCGGAGGCCAAAAAAACAACGGCGTTAGCAATGTCTTCGGGCAAGCCCATCCTTTGCCAAGGAATAACGACAATCGTCTGTTTTTTAGCCTCATCATTAGAAGCCGCTCCGGGAGTATCAATGGCGCCGGGAGCGATTGCGTTCACGTTTATTTTCTTGGAAGCCAATTCCAAAGCCAAAGCCCTGGTGAAAGCGCTAACGCCTCCCTTGGAAGCGCAATAATGCGTCAGTCCTTCAAATCCTACAAAAGCGGCAATAGACGATATGCTGATTATTTTCCCGCCGTCTTTCATAATTTCAGCCGCCGCTTGGGAACACATAAAAACGCTTTTTAAATTAACGTTTAAAACCTTATCCCAATCGGCCTCCGTCATTTTCAAAAAAGGCGTGAAAGGGAAAATTCCGGCATTATTGACTAAAATATCCAGTTTCCCGAATTTCTCAACGGCTTTTTTTATCAAATT
>JAUYAV010000005.1 GCA_030693325.1 bacterium | reverse complement strand
AGAACTTAACTCGTTGCATTTCGAGCAGGCTTTCTTATGCTGATCAAACCTTTTCTCTCGAATGAAATCCAGCTTTCCTTCCAGGTAAAACCATACATATTTGGTGAATTCTTCACAGGTTATTTGTTTTGCCATGTTTATTCTCCTTTTCTAAGGTTCAATCTGCCCCCTAATACCCTTAAGCACATCCTAAGGATAAGGACCAGATTTCACCCTACAAAAAGAGGAATCTTCTGTAAATTGTTAAAGAACAATGACTTAACTGATTATACGGTATCACCTTCTAAACCACTTGTCAAGGACGAGGAAAACGGTGTCGCTCGCCGGAAAAGGCTCATAAAAAAGAGAAAGCGGCTCAGGGGTTCGGCATCCCTTCGGGTCGGACAAGCCCGGTCGATTTATCCCCTGCGGGGTCGCTAAAAAATTAGAGCCTCAATTTCTCCAATTTTTTAGCTTAAACCTCCCTGCCTATAATTCGAATTATAGGCACTTGCCCTTGCCTCACCCCTTCGCTTCGCCCTGCGCCCGCAATCAGCCTGAATTTTTTTATTAAGGAACGCTGATTGCGGACTTGGGTTAGACATAACATCGTTATGTTAACTTTCTTTTTTTCATTCGCCACTGCAAAGCTCGCTCCCTGTATACCCCACTTACAACTCACAAAATTAAAAATGGGAGTCAATGAATTTAATCACTGACTCCCGTTGTTGTTATTCTTTGTCTCCGATTTTCAGAATTTAAGCACCAGAGGAAAGAATTTTCTTTGTTGTCGCTACACCGCCATCAGTTCTTCAATGGTCTGGCTGGCCTCAGTCATGGTTAAGGCGCTAGGATTTTCAATAAATTTCCCTTTCTCCTTGGCCAGTTTGATAATGAGGTTTACCTGTTTCTTGCTGGCCGGCGCGTCAGGATTCTTTGGCTGCGGTTCCTGGGAATTTTCTTGTTTCGGACCCGGGACTTTGCCTTCAATTTGCCTTTTGACTGCCTCTTTGGCCAAGCCGAAGAGTTCATCAATGGTTGACTCCGCCTTTTCCTTGCTGACATCGCCCATGGTCTCAAAGGTTACCGAATAACTCTCGCCGTTGGTTTTGCATCCGTAGTTAGCTAAGATACGCATCTTTTCCTCCTTTTTTTGGTTTCTTTCTATTCTCTCTAATACCGATACATCTTTTTCCCAAACAGATTCATTACCTCCTTTCCGCCTGTCTGATTCTTTCTATTTCCATCGCTTTTCTCGGTTCAAAATGCAAATCCCTGTCCACCTCGAGGAACCCTACTTTCAGATCGCACAATTCCTGCAAAGAAAAGTATCCCCATTCCGCCATCTCCAGATCGTCGTTGAGTATGGCAAAGCCAAAAAATATCCGGCTTTCAGAATCGTACTCAGCCGCATACCAGTCGCATCCTCCCAAAAAGAAGTGCATGTGAATCATCTTTTCCTTTAAGGACACGCTTTCGGTTGAGTACATGACCGGAATTTTTGCAAGCTCTTCAGGGCCTGGCTTATTCCACATGGTTATAGCCTCCTTTTTCATTATTAGGTTTTGCCAACAAGAAGATGCTCAAAGCATTTTTTGTCATCCGGATAGTTCTCCAAATACTTGGCGAGCCTGTCGCATTGGTTACATAATCCATCCTCGCACAAGCTGCAAAAGGGAAACATATCAACCGTGTCGGCAAAGGTAAACTGGCATTCCTTGCACTTGAGGCTTACGCAGTTATCGCAGGGCAGCCGGGCTACGTCCGTAAGCTTACAGTTTCCGCAATCACCGGTGGCGCATTTTTCGCAGGGAGATTCATCCTGTGTCTCTGCCGGAATGTAAGCTTCAATGATCGGCCTTTCGGTTATCTTTGAAAGCTCAACATCCGGAAGATCGACCAGTCGCAGTTCCACCCTGACATAGCCAAAACCGGCGCAGGGCAGTTTTATCCTTTTAGTCGCCTCGTAGCCTTTTGCGTTTGAAAGAACGATGCTGTAGGCATAGAGATTTCTTGCGTGGCGGTCATCCTGAGTTGAATGAAACGCCCCCATGTCGTGGTGCGAATGCACTATGCCGTCACCGCCTAACTCTTCCTTGAATTCGCAGTCAGTCGAGCTAACCTCCTGCCTGGGTATCTTAAAGCGCGTAACGGAATTATCCTTTATCCAGAATACCGCTCCCCATTCCTTGCTACCCAAGCATTGGCTGAGATGCAGCCACTGACTCCAGATATCCCAGGGAATTTTTAAGGTTTCCTGATTATCCAAATCGCTGCAAAAGCCGCATTCGCCGTAATTTTTTATCTTTACTTCCAGAATATTACTTCTCTTGAGAAGATCATTTTCTAACATTCTCTGTATCCTCCTTTTGCTCACACCATTTTTTAATGGCTGCTATGAGTTTTGCATCGCTGATTTCTCCCGTTTCAATCTGCTCAATTATCCGGTCATATTCCTCATTGCGCGCTTTTTCTTTTATCTCTTTCAAATCATCTTCGTTGTAACGTTCTTCGCAATCAGGGCAATAGCCGTAATCGCCGTTGTCAGGATCAACACGATTGCAGTCCTCGCAACAGCCGTAGCTGTCCGGTATGTATTCATGGATATTCTCAATAATATTTTCTTTTTCCTCTTCCCTCGCCTCATCAAGGATCCCCTCGGCAACAAACGAAGAGTTCTGAATATTGATTTTGCCGATATCATCCATCAGGCAGAGCTCTTTGTAGAGCTTTGAGGATACCCCGGCTGCCGCGGCAAAAACCGCGGGAATAACCCAGGACGGGGTAACGCTATAACCAGTTTCCCCAACCTCTTCCTTGAAGGAAAGAGGGAATGTTTTTGAAACGTTCAAGATTGTTCCGTCATAACCTATCCTCTGGTAGGGAATTTTGTTTTTCTTGCAATAAGCGCAGACAATCTGCTGGCTCTTTAAATTATCCGTGCAGCAGAAAACCATCCCCCTCAAGACAGTACAGTCCTGCGGCTTTTCAATGCGCAGGTCATGGGCCTCGATTCTTACCGGACTGCGTATCTGGCTGATGAAATCGCTGGCCGCGTTTATTTTCTTCACCCCGATAAGCGAATCCTTCAGCGGCAGGCGGTTCAAGTTAGAAGCCTCAACCATATCCTTATCCACCAGGATTATTTCCTCAACCCCTGACATCGCCAGGAAGACGGCCGTCCAAAAACCCGTGCCGCCTACGCCGATGACTGTGGCAACCTCGGGGATATCCAGATCCGCTATCAGGTTCTGCCTTTCATAAAGCGCGTTTCCCAACATAAATAAATCACCTCCTTAAAGTATTTCTGCAATCAGATTCTCCGAAAGCAATTTCTCCAACTTTATCTTTGAGTCCGTGTCTTTGTCCGAAAGGATGTTTCTTAAGGAAGCGTATTCCTCGGGCAGGAAAACCGTGCCCAATGACTCAAGGTTAATCACCCGGAATGCCCTGGCAATCTTTAAACAAACTTCTTTCAAAGCAGGCAGGGAATCCGGGTTTACGTACTGGATGTCCCCGGTGCAGATACCGTGTCCCTCGTTGCTTAGCCCAAGGTAGTGAAAACCCATTTCCGGCGCGGCCACAAATCTCTGGAAATTTCTCCCCGAGTCATAGACCCCGTATATCCTGAAAGGATAATACGCAACCGGCTTTTTGAGCTGGTAGGCCTTGCCTTTGCAACAGAGCTTATCCACGAAAAGCGGGCCGCTGTATCCCTCAACCAAAAAACAACCATCCTTTACCAACGCCGCGTAGTCAGCCTTGAAAGGCACGGCAAAGGTATTTTCTTTCAAAAGGCCCACGAACTTTCGCCAGGAAGAATCTATTTCAGCGATGACCTTTGATTTTTCCTTTGCCCGGTCTATAAGCTTTGTATCAATCATCTTTTCTCCTTCCCTTCTCAAGAAAGAAGGCAGGCAAGGAGAGTGTTAAAACCCCCTTTGCCTGCCTCCGGTTCGTTATCTTCCCGCCTTGACGTATCTTTCCACTTCAATTACATGTCCGGAAAACGCCTGCGGCAGATCTTCGGTCGCGGTAACCTCTTTACCGTCAACCAGGATGGTAAAAGAATCAATGCCTTTTTCCTGAAGGATTCGCTTTAAGGCGTCCTTCACGGAGTCAGAGGCGTTGACCTCCACTTCCTCACCGGCGATGGTGATCATCGCTTTTCTATTGCCCAGTTCATTCAAGTTCATCTTGCTCACCCCTTTCCTGTCTGTTGACAAAACTCCCGTTTTGTGTTGTTATTCAGACAAGCCTGGCTGATAAAAAATCGGCCAGGCTTTCCGCTATTTCCCAGTCCCTCTGGTCATGGGCCTCCGACCATTAAAACATTCTTATCACCCCCTTTTAAGTTTTTAAGGTTCCGGTCTAATTAAAAAACTAAAGCAACCCATCATCAATAAAGTAAAATTCGGCTTTCAGGACACGTGTCCGAAAGTTCAAATTTTACTTTATTTATTAATCTGGCGCCGGTTGTTAGGCTCAAAAGTAATGGAAGAAAAACAGGAACAGTTAAAAAAACTCGCGGGGATATTGCGGGAGGCCTTTTCCGAAGAGGAGTTGAAAAAAATAAAAGGCTTCCTGGCAAGAATCGCCGATCTTTTGGCCGGGGCTTCTACAGATAGCGATCGTTCTTAACGGACAGCTTGATTCGGCCGGGAAATTTTAGGACCAAGACAACATGAAAAATCAGTCAAAAAGAAAACCGAGAATAAGAAACAGGATTCACAATTGCCGGAAGGCGATAAATCTCAGCCAGAAAGAAGCGGCTTTTCTCATGGGAATGGATCATTCCCAGATTTCCAAATGGGAAAGGGGCGAAAAAGAACCCGGCATTTATAACGCCATCGGGCTGGCCGTCGTCACCCGGAGAACGGTCGAGGACGTTTTTCTCGATTACCGGCAGGAATGGCAGGAAAAAATCGGGGAAAGAATGAAGCTGCTTGGCCCAAAACGCCAAAACACGAATGTTTTGCGATAACCAAAAAGGTCGAAATTTTTGTCCAAGCCGAAAATAAAAAACATGAACAGCGCACCTAACGATCGTAACGATAGTATCGATAACGATAATCGAAACGATCATAACGATAATAAAAATAATAATATCGTTCGTATCGATACTAACGATAACGAATCAAATTCCTTCACTTTAACGAAAGAAGAACTTTTAGCCAGAGATTTGGCCGAAGGATTAAACGATAAGGCGAGTCTGGGATTTTATCTTTCGGTCTGCCGGAAATATCCGGGAAGCGTCCTGAGAAAAATCTACAGCCAAGTAAAGGAGATTCCTGCAAGCAAAATAAAAAAGTCGAAAGGCGCGTTGTTTAATTATCTAGTTCAAAAATATGAAAAAGGAGGAGAAAATAATTGCGATTGACCCGGGTACCCACTTTCAGGGAATAGCCGTTTTCCAGGGCGAAGAGCTCATCATCTCTCTGGTAAAAATCTTGAACTTGAAAGGTTCCCGCGAAAAAAGGCTGAAAGAAATCAGAAAAGTATTTTCCTCTTTGATTGAGGATTATGCTCCGGACGTTCTGGCGATAGAAAGATCCATCTTTTCCTTGACCAGGCAATCAAAATTACTGGAAGCGATAATCAATGAGATCAAGTTTCTGGCCGGGAAGGAAAGAATAAAAGTCTGTGAGTTTTCGCCGCTGGCCGTAAGAAAAATAATCTGCGGAAACGACAGGGCCGCCAAGAAGGACGTGGCAAAGCTGGCTGCGTCCATCTATCCGGAACTAAAAAACCGCCTGGAAGAGGATCAAAAATCCGATTATCCGGAATTAAAAAACCATCTGAATCAGGATCCAAAATCAGACCACGCGAAATTAGAAATCATGTTAAGCCAGGATAAGCGGAAAAATAAACAGAGACTTGGAAAAATTAGAGAAAAGTACTGGAGCCACATGTTTGACGCCGTGGGGCTGGGGATCTGTTATTTAAAAACCAGGCGAAAATAAAATGCTTAGTCTTGAACGCACAAAAGAGCTGTTAAACGACCCCACCCTCTCGGATAAAGAAATCCAGGAAATCAGGGATGGATTTTATCTGCTCGCCGAGATTATCTTTGGAAAATGGCAAGAGGAAAAAAGAACAGATAAATTAAACGATCTTAAGCGCCCGCCTTTAAACGAGACAGAATCCGCAAACATGCCCCCGGAATGCCGCAAAAAGAAGCGAAATCCGCGACTTTACTTTAATGGACAAGAACGCTAATGTGTCCTCGCGATTAAGCATAAACAGGATTATGAAAGGTATTATCTATACAAGAGTATCAAGCGATGAGCAGGTCAAAGGAACCTCCCTCGAATTTCAGGAGGAACTCTGCCGCAAATACTGCGAGCAGAAAGGCCTTGAAATCGTGGCCCTTTTCCGGGAAGAAGGCGAAAGCGCCAAGGACTTGAGTTTGAATAACAGAAAAAAATTCCTGGAAGCGCTGGAGTTCTGCCGAAAGAACAAAAAACAAATCCAGGCCTTTATTGTCCTGCGAGTTGACAGGTTCGCCCGCAACACCGAAGACCATTTCGCCGTCCGCAAAATTCTCCTGGATTACGGCACCACCCTCCACTCGGTAACCGAACCCATCGGCAACAAGCCGGCGGAAAAATTCATCGAAACCGTGCTGGCCGGGGCAGCCGAATATGATAACGCCATCCGAAAACAAAGATGCAGCGATGGAATGCTCACAAGAATAAACCAGGGAATCTTTCCCTGGAGACAGCCTCTCGGCTATAAGTGTTCCCATTTCAAAAAACGAGGCGAGAAAAAAACTCAGCCCGATCCGCCGGACGAGCAGATTTTCCCGATTATCCAAAAAGCCCTTAAAGAGTTCGCAAAGGGGCTGTACTCGCAGGTTGAGCTGGCCCGGATGATGGATCAATGGGGCCTTAAAGATATCCGGGGGACCAAAAGCACCCCGCAATTAGTAGATAGGATTTTGGGAAAGTATCTGAAATTCTACGCGGGAATCATCTTCAATCCGTGGACCGGTGAAGACGTAAACGGACTTCACAGCCCCATGATCACAAAGGATGAAATGTATCAGATTATGCTGGTTCGTTCGGGCAAGACAAGGACAGTGAAACATAATAAATATAATCCCCACTTCCCGCTCAGAAGGACGGTACTGTGCGCTGATTGCTCAAGACCCCTTACCGGCAGCGCTCCCCGGGGTAATGGTGGAAAATATTATTATTACCACTGCCAAAACAAAGAATGCTCAATGTTCGGCAAAGGCATTCATAAGCTTGATCTTGAAAAGGAGTTTTTGGTTTATCTCGAACAGGTTACGCCGAAAGAGAAATTTCTCAAGGTATTTAAAGAAACTGTCCTCGATTTATGGCAGGAAAAAGGGCGAATTTTTGAACTTGAAGCCGAGAAATATGCCAAACAATTAAAACTCCTCGAGGCAAAGAAAAAACGCATCTGCGAGATGCGCGAGGACGGCTCTTATACCAAAGACGAGTTTATTGAACGGAAAGAAGAGGTAGAAAACGAAGTCGCCGCTGTCAAAATTTCTTCAAGCGAAGCGAAAATAGAACAATTTGATATTGAAGCTGCCTTAGTCTACGCAACCAGTTTTATTCGCAATCTCGGCCGGCAGTGGTTTGATTTGGCGCCACCCCTGCAATCAAAGTTCCAAAAGCTGATATTTCCGGAGGGAATTCCTTACAGACGAAATGAAGGATTTGGAACCGCCAAATTAGGCTATATTTACGAGTTAAATCAGCATTTTGCCGGTGATAAATCTCAATTAGTGGACCTAGGGAGAATCGAACTCCCAACTAGTCGATGCCATCGACTTATTTTACCATTAAACTATAGGCCCGATTAAAATTCTATATTACCAATAATTTCAATAATAATTTGAAGCTCATTAAAAATATCCGCAGAAAAATAATCTATTCTACAAACGCCTTTATAATCTTTTTTCTTTGATCGTTTTCCTATGGTTCTCGGATCAATCCTTGCTTTATAAAATTGCGAAAACGGAATTTTTGTAATATTGGACCAAAATTTTTCCAGTTTTTTAATATCTTGGTCAGCTCTGCATTGAAGCGTACAACGAAATTTATTTTCGTTGATATCGTAACAGTATCTCAACAAGCCCAAAAATAAACGTATAACCAATGGATCTGAATTGCCGAACATTAAAGATCCCCTCTTGGTTTTCGATCCCTCTCCTAAGTACAACATTGCAAGCGCAATTTTTGAAGTATTTTCATCTTTTAACTTATCGGGAAGATGATTCACTCTATCTCTTATGGCTTGGATATACTTTTCTCTTTTCAGCTTATTAACAACCAATGCGACTGCTTGCCCCTTTTTTGTGCCTCTTTTGATTGAACGTTCGACTCTTTGCTGCTGTTCAGGGGATAGCGAAATACTGCCGCACCAGTCAGATAAAGTGCCTTTCGAAATATTTATGCCAATAATTTTACATATCTCGGTATATGTTTTGCCTGATTTACGAAGGGCAATTATTCTCGGCTTTAAATGATGATAGCGTGATTTCATTTTTTAATCGTACCATAGAGCTTATCAATGTGCAAAATCCTGCCTGGTGGGCGTTGGAGGGATTGGACCTCCGACCTTTTCGATGTCAACGAAACGCTCTACCACTGAGCTAAACGCCCTTCATTCATCCCCTCGGCAGGAATCGAACCTGCATTTAGAACTTAGGAGATTCCCGTTCTATCCATTGAACTACGAGGGGTAAATGAATTATACAAATAATCAATTTGCCTTTCAATCTCGGATTGATTAAATTATAATAGAAAAATAATAAAGAAAATGGAAGGGTGGGGTGGCCGAGTGGTTTAAGGCGGTAGTCTTGTTCCCGATTTGTATAAAATTTGTTAAAATTTTATCTACAAATCGCAATCCCGCCAACGGCGGGAAAAACTAGTGAACAAAGCGGAAGCGTGGCCGAGTGGTTTATGGCGCTGGTCTTGAAAACCAGTTGGGGAAATTCCCCTCGGAGGTTCGAATCCTCCCGCTTCCGCTTTGTTCGTGAGTTTGAATCCCTGCCTGCCGGCAGGCAGGTCACCCCCACCGCATGGTATAATAAAAAAATGCGAAAAGAAAAATCCCCTCTTATTACAATGATTAAAAAGGTAATGCCGGCCGTGGTTTCTATCGTCATTTCCAAAAACCTTGAAAAACTAGAACAAGAATTGACTAAAGAATTTCCTCTTTTTAATTCAAAAACCGACATTCCCGAAGAAAACATTGACAGCCGCGGAATGGTGAAAATCGGAGGCGGCTCGGGGTTTATCGTTGACGAAAAAGGCATAGTTATCACCAACAGGCACGTTGTCGCTGACGCCGATGCGGAATATATGGTTGTCACTAGCGACAATAAAAAATTGAAAGCGGAAATTCTGGCCCGCGACCCGCTTAATGACGTCGCTATTCTTCAAATCACTGATTCGGGCAAAAAATTTCCGACAGTCAAACTCGGCGATTCCAATGAAATTGAATTAGGACAAACTGTTATGGCCATCGGAAACGCCCTGGGGCTTTTCAAAAACACGGTTTCTTCGGGAATCGTTTCCGGCTTAAGCCGTTCCATCGCCGCTCAAGCCGATGTCAATTCCATTCAGGAATTGCGAGGCTTGATTCAAACCGATGCCGCCATCAACCCGGGCAATTCCGGCGGACCGCTGGTTGATATATTCGGCCAGACCATCGGCATTAATGTGGCGGTGGTTTTTGACGCCGAAAACATCGGCTTCGCTATTCCCATCAACGCAGCCAAAAGAGCCCTTGAGGATTTAAAAAAATACGGAAGAATCCGAAGGCCATTTTTAGGAATCCGCTATTTAAGCATTGATCAAAATCTTAAGGAAAAACTTAAACTGTCTGTTGATTATGGAGCTCTGATTGCTCACGAAGAACACGCTATTATTCCCAATAGTCCAGCTGATTTAGCGGGTATCAAAGAAAAAGATATTCTTTTGGAAATTAACGGAGAAAAAATCACGACCGATAAACCCATTCAGGATTTTTTGGAGAATATGGCGGTGAACGAAACTATAAAATTAAAAGTTTTAAGAGACGAAAAAGAAATTGATATTAAAATGACTTTAGCGGAAAAGACAATTCGGTAATCAGTAATTTTAGTAAATCAATATTTGGTTTACTATTGTAATTCCACGATCGTGGAATTACAATAGTAGCTATTTTTTGATTGTCTTTTTTATTTTAATAGCTGTATTCGCTCATTAAATCCCCGCTTGCGTTGTAAAGCCGCAGATAATCGTGCTGGGGATCAAGAGTTATTTGGCCGTAAAGCCAAACTATCCAATTATTTGAAAGAAAATCGGCATCGTTTCTGTGGCTTGAGACACAGCTGGCGTAACCGATGTTTTGTAAAAAAGCCCGGCAGGCGTTGCCTTCGTCATTCCCCGGCAAAGAGTTGGAAAAATTAAGGTCGGGCGTCCGGCAGGAACCAAGAGATTGAATGTATGACTGGCATTGGCCGGAAAGATTTCTGATTTCCGAAGATGAAATACGAGGGCAGCCGGAAGACAAATAAACGGGCCCGAAATTATAACTTTGCGCCAGATAGCCGCTGCATTTATTCAGCCGCAAATTTTTATTCACAGGGCTGGATAAGCTGTATAAATCCACATAATTACTCTGTTTAAGAATTATATCGCCGTCTACGCTGTAGCCGGACAGGTCATAAATCTCAATGGCCTGGGGAATAGTTGCTTCACTTTTGTTGCTTTTGATTTTCCAGCCGGTGATGTCAATCGTTTCCCCTTTTTTGAGACTACTATAAAGGGTGATATGGGAATACTGCAAGGGATAACCGGAAATATTAGCGGAGCTAATACGAACTCTTTGATTGAGCGGAGTAGCCTCGGGCTTTGAAGGAGCGGAAATTGTGGTTCCACCGCTCGGAGCCGAGTATGGACTGTAATTTGTAGAATAATTTGTAGAAACATTGGTCTGAGGCGCGGCGGTTTCGCTCGGGTTTGAACTAAGCAGGTTATTAGCAGGCGCGGTTTTCCATACCAGGGAAATCACAAAAACCGCCGCCACTAAAAGAATTATGCCGATAATTTTTGACATATTTTCTTAATTAATATTATCAATTATTTTACTATAATTAAAGCTACTATTGTAATTCCACGATCGTGGATTTACAATAGTAATTTGGGCTGGGCTTAATTGACAACTAAATTAATAAGCTTTCCTGCGACAAAAATTGTTTTTACTATCTTTTTGTCTTTTAAGCAATTCTTGATTTTTTCTTGGGAAACCGCCAACTCTTCGGCTTCTTTTTCGGTAATTTCTTGGGGAACCGAAACTTTATCCCGGAATTTGCCGTTAACCTGAATTATAAGTTCAAATTTATCTTCTTTAATTAACTGCGGATTATACTCGGGCCAATTTTCCAAATGAATGGATTTTTTATGTCCGAGTTTTCTCCAAAGCTCTTCAGCGATGAAAGGCGCGAAAGGCGCGAGAAGTTTAAGGAAAATTTCAAAATTGTTTTTATCGGGATATTCTTCCAAAATTTTAATAAATTTCATCAATTCGGAAATGGCGGTGTTGTATTTAAGATTTTCAATATCTTCGGTAATTTTTTTGATGGTTTTTTGTAAAATAATCTCCTTGGTTTTCCAACCGTCTTTCACCTCTTTTTTGTCCGATAATTCCCAAACCCGCTCCAGAAAACGCACGATTCCCATAATCGCCTCATCGCGGAAATCGCCGCCCTGTTCAAAAGGCGCCAAAAACATCAGATACATCCGGAGCGCATCCGCGCCGAATTTTTTAATGTATTCATCCGGATTGACCACATTTCCTTTTGACTTTGACATCTTAGCGCCGTCTTTTATCAAAAGGCCGTGACTGCGGAATTTGGGAAACGGCTCTCCTCTAGGCGCCTCTGACGGACCGAAATCCAGCAATTTCAAGTCGTGAAGCGCGAGTGCCGCGAAACGCACGTAAAGCAGATGAAGCACCGAATGCTCGGCGCCGCCGGTGTAAAGATTCACGGGAAACCATTTTTTTGTTATTTCCGGATTCCAGGGCTCCGCATCGGCCGTTCCTGAACTCACCGAAGGATAGCGCAAATAATACCAGGCGGAATCAAGAAAAGTGTCGGAAACATCGGTTTCACGGCGCGCCGTCTTGCCGCATTCGGGACATTTAACTTCATAAAACTTTTTGTCGGCCGCCAGCGGCGATTCGCCTGTCCCTTTCGGCCGGAAATCTTTCACATACGGCAAAACAACCGGCAAATCTTTTTCCAGGGCCGCGTACCAGCCCGGCATCTCCGGCTTATCCCCTTTTCCTAATTTCGCGCACGCCTCGCAATAAATCATCGGAATCGGCGCGCCCCAATAGCGCTGCCTTGAAATAAGCCAGTCACGAAGATGATACTGAATTGTTTTTTTACCGTTAGTTAATTTCGTGATTTCCCATCCGGCTTTTTCGGAAGGCATTCCATCAAATCGGCCTGAATTTACTAATATTCCTTCGCTGATATACGGCTCAATCATCGCGGATTTATGCTGATTTTGCCGATTTATGCCGATATTGTTATCAGCATCAATCTGCTTTCTATCCGCATAAATCAGCGGCGCTACAACTTCCACAACGGGAAGTTCATAGCGCCTAGCGAACTCAAAATCCCGTTCGTCATGCGCTGGCACCGCCATAATCGCGCCGGTACCGTAAGTTGATAAAACATAATCCGCCGCAAAAACCGGAATTTCTTTTTTGTTCGCCGGATTTATCGCTTTAATGCCTTTCAATTCCACGCCGGTTTTTTCCTTATTAAATTCTATTCTTTCCGAATCCGATTTTTCTTTCGCTTTTTTAATATAAGTTCCAACTTCTTTTATGTTTGATATTTGGGATTTAAGATTTGAGATCAACTCGTGTTCCGGCGCCAAAACCATATAAGTCGCGCCGAACAAAGTATCCGGCCGGGTCGTAAAAACTTTTATTTTTTCTTCACTATCTTTAACTGAAAAATCAATTTCCGCGCCTTCCGACTTCCCTATCCATTCTTTCTGGGCGATTTTTATTTTTTCCGACCAATCAATTTTCTCCAGATTTTCAAGCAACTGTTCCGCGTATTTTGTAATTTTAAAAAACCATTGTTCCAATTCTTTTTTTATAACTTTGCTGGAACACCGTTCGCATTCTCCGCTAATCACTTGCTCATCGGCTAAAACGGTCTTGCACCCCAAACACCAATTCACCGCCTGCTTTTTGCGGTAAACCAAACCGTTTTTAAACATCTGAACGAAAATCCACTGCGTCCATTTATAATATTCTGGGTCGTAAGTTTCAAGATGTTCATCCCAGGCGAAACCATTGCCAATTGCCGAAAGCTGTTCATAAAAACGTTTTTCGGAAACCTTCGCCTGCTCCATCGGATGCGCTTTGATTTTCAAAGCGTAATTTTCGGAATGGATTCCGAAACCGTCCAGGCCAATCGGTTCAAAAACATCGTATCCTTGCATCCGCTTAAGTCGGCCGTAAATATCGCTTCCTACAAAAGCGTACATATTACCCACGTGTAATCCTTCGGCCGAAGGATAAGGGAACATCATCAGGTTATAAAAAGGTTTTTGAGCCTTCTTGAAATCCGGCTCGTAAATTTTATTTTTATCCCAAAGCGCCCGCCATTTCTTCTCAATTTTTTGGAAAGGGTAAAACATATAAGGAAATTATAAAACTTAAAACCAAAAACTCAAAACTACGGCCTCTGGTCTTGACGAAAACTATTGAGGTTCAACCTTGATAGATAAAATATCAACATTAAGGCGACCAATTGATAATCACGTCATCAACTCTCGGGCCGGCGGTTAGGGCCGAATTACTTACTAAAATAATCTGATAGCGGAAATAACGGTAGTTGTTGTGGTAAGCCCGACTAAGAGCAATGGGAATGCCGGACCCGGTGGGGTTGTAGGTATCAGTGGAAAGAGAAGTGCCGCCGGGACCGGTGGGGGTAGGAAAACTGGAAGTGGAGTTAGAAGAAGCAAACTGGAATCCTACAGCGCTACCTGCCGGTTGGTTCCCTAGCCACATAATGCTGTTGAAAGCTACGCCTCCGGAAACGCCGGTGTCAAAAATAAAAGAAAGAAGGGTACCGGTTGTCCTTACCCCCGTCAGAAATGACATTTCAGAACCATACGCCCAGCCGGCTGGATTGCGAACTTTAGCTCTGAAATAATAAATAGGTTGACTTGAACCAGTAATAGGGTGGTCAAAAGTGCCTGTTCCGAAACTGCCGGCTTCGGTCCAAGCATAAAGATAATTTCCGGAAGAAACCCCCCAATCAAAACCGCGCTCTAAAACATTAGACCCTCCAATTGAAGTTATATCTCCATTCAAAGTAGCAGTAGAAGAGGTTATGGAAGTGGCGTCGTTTGTCGCAACTACAGGAACGGCTACTGAAGTTGTAAGAATAGTGTCCGCGCCATAAGAAGTTCCGATAGAATTAGTGCTATAAGCCCTGAAATGATAAGCGGTATTTGGCGATAAGCTACTGATGTCGGCAGAAAAAACGCCGGTCCCGTAGGAACCGGTGGTGTGCGTATCCGAGCCATAGCCGGTATCAAGCCCATATTGAAAACCGCGCACCGTATTATTTTCTCCGCCGGTATCGGTGATATTCCCATTCAGGGTGGCTTGGGAACTGGTGATGGCGCTGGCATCAGAAGTAGAAATTGTCGGAGAAGCCAGAGAAAATATATTATCTATATAGAAAGTATTCGCCGCATCGGCGTTAACTACGGTTATAGTAATCCTATCTATCGCGTCTTTATTGGCGTTAGAAACTCCCGATATATCCCAACTTACAGTTTGCCAAGCGTCAGCAGAGGTTATATTGGGAGTAGTTTCGGTTGTCGTTCCCCCGCTATCACGGATGCCTATTTTTATATTACTGCCTGTCCTTGAGGCACGAATATCAAATTTAAGCGTACTTGCGCCAGTTAAATCTATCGGTGAGCCGATTGTGCGAGTAAGAGTTTTATTTAATGCCCCCGTAGTGGCGACTCCTTTTAAGGAATACGAACCTTGAGTTTTAATAGTGCTTTCAGAGTAAGATTGTAAGGTTGTAACTGGCGTATATCTTATAATTACTACTCCGCCTAAAGCATTACAGGGATTTGGACTACTGCCTTCGTAGAGAAACCAAAGCGTTGCAGTTGAACCTTGGCCATCACCATATACTCTTGAACCGTACATTCCAGCATAATTACTGCCTCCCCCATCAGGCCCGCCAGAGCCTCCGCACGCATAAGCTAATGATGTTCCTGTAATTGAATTAGCAGTTCCCGCTCCAGCAGTTCCGCCATAAGTCCAATCCCCATAGTTAGCCGCATTACCACCATTTGCCGATGAACCCCCACCCGCGCCGTTACTTGCGCCATAAGGACCACTGGCACGGGAACCATAAGTATAACCGTTACCTGATGTACCTCCGCTACCAGGATTGGCTGTTATACTACTAAAAACAGATGTTCCACCAGGGCCATTTATGGTAGTTGTATAAGAACCGGAGGAAATTGCGAATGAACTATTGTATATATATTGTCCTGCGCCGCCACCTATGCCCGAACCTGGGCTATTAGCCCCGCCGCCAACTACCAAAACTTGAACATTTCCTGAACCAGTAACTATGAATGTTCCCGAAGAAGCAAATGTATGAACTTTATCACTTCCCACGGTCGTTTCCGTTCCGCCCGTAGCTGACAGATAAGCATTACTCACATACGCCGCCCGTGCGTTAGCGTCGGAGGAATACTCCATATAGTCAAGTCCTGTTGCAGCGGCAAAACTGGGCTGTACAGTTAAAAACTGTGTAATTAAAAAAATACTTAGAATTAAAAAAGAAATTTTTTTCATAAATCCATTCCTAAATAAACTTGACTATCCACGGAGCATGGTAATGCCGGAAAAAGAATAAATTTGTAAAGATTCATATGGTTTATTATAATTATAACAGATATGAAAGAAATATTGGAAATCAAAGAAGGTCTAAAATGGATTGATATTTATTCGCCGACTCCTTTGGATATCCATTTTTTAAGAAATAATTTTGATTTTCATCCGATTACTCTTGACGAGCTGACGCATCTCTCGTCCAGAACCAATGTTGACGCCTATGACCATTATCTTTTTATTGTCACTCATTTCCCGGTATATAATCCAATAGAGAAATGCTCCCAGCAAGCCGAGATTGATATTTTAATCAAAAAAGATGTCTTTATCACCGTTCATTATCAGGAGTTAGAAATCTTGGACGGATTGGCTTCGTTTTTAAAAAACGAGAAAATTAAAAGAGGGAATAACTGCACCTATGACTTGCTTTATTATTTGTTGGGACAAATCAATAAATATTCCTTAAGACAACTCGCTCATATTGAAGAAAAAGTCAATAATGTCGGGGAAAAAATATTCAAGAGGAGAGAAAGAGAACTACTGGAACAGATTTCCTATATCAAACGGGATTTGACGACTTTTGGAATCATCACTTGGTCGCAGAGAAACATCCTGGAATCTCTGGCAACGGCCGGGGTGAAATTTTGGGGACCGGAAGTAAAGATTTATTTTTCCGACACTTTGGAAGACCACTGGAAAGTCGTCCACACTTATAATAAGCTCAAAGAAACTTTGAATGATTTTGACACCACCAACGCCCAGCTTTTAGATTATAAAACCAATGAAACAATGAAAATTTTTACGGTTCTGGCGTTTGTTACGGTTCCTTTAATGGTTGTAGTTTCCTTTCTTCAGATAAATTTTATCAATGATTTAGTGGCTGATAAACCCTTTTTGGTTACCTTAATTCTTGGACTGAGTGTTTTTTTGACTATTATTTTAATATTAATATTTAGAAGAAAAAAATGGCTTTGAAACTTCCTCCCCAAGACATTGAAACTGAAAGAGCGGTTTTAGGAGCTCTGATGGTTGATTCCGGCGCCATTATCAAAGTGGCCGATTTTCTTTTTCCGAATGATTTTTATAAACCCGTTCATCAAAAAATATACGAAGTTGTTCTTGATTTATTTACCAACAGCCAGCCGATAGACCTGCTGAGCGTTTCAACAAAACTCAAGGAAAACAAATCGCTGGAAGAAATCGGCGGCGTTAATTATCTCACTGATTTAATCAACGAAGTGCCGACGGCTTCGCATATTGCTCATTACGCCAAAACTGTCAAAGAAAAAAAAGTTCTGCGCGACCTCATCCAAACCTCGGCCGAAATCAACGAAAAAGTTTATGAGAATATTGAAGTAGAAGACCTCTTAGACGAAGTTGAGCAAAAAATTTTCAACATTACCCAGCATTCCCTGCCGCAAAAATACATTAAACTGAAAGACGAACTGCAGGCGGCTTATGAAAGAATTGAAAAACTGCACCGCGGCGAAGAGGCCATCAGAGGCGTTCCCACCGGCTTTACTAAACTTGACGATAATCTTTCGGGCCTTCAACGTTCCGATTTTATTATTCTGGGCGCCCGGCCTTCTTTAGGTAAAACAGCTCTTGCCTTGGATATCGCCCGGCATGCCGCCGTCAAAAACAAAATACCGGTAGGAATATTTTCTTTAGAAATGTCGCGGGAACAGGTTGTTGACCGGCTGATTGCCGCCGAAGCCAATGTAACTCTCTGGCGGTTGCGCACCGGTAAATTAAACGACCAACTGGAGTTTGGAATGATTCAGGAAGCATTAGACCGTCTTTCCCAGGCGCCGATTTTTATTGACGACACGCCCTCGCCCAGCATTCTTCAAATTCGTTCGGCGGCAAGAAGAATGCAACTTGAGCAAGGATTAGGATTGGTCATCGTTGATTACTTGCAGCTAATCCAACCCAGAACCAATTCTGATAATATGGTTCAACAAGTTACTGAAATATCCAGAGGGCTCAAAGCCCTGGCCCGGGAGTTGAAAACTCCGGTATTGGCCCTTTCTCAGCTTTCCAGGGCGGTTGACCAAAGAGAAATAAAAATTCCGCGGCTCTCGGATTTGAGAGAATCGGGTTCGTTGGAACAAGACGCTGATGTAGTAATGCTTCTCTGCCGGAAAAATTGGGAAAGAAATGATGCCAGCCCCGAAGAACTTAATTTAACGGAGGTTATCATCTCCAAACACCGCAATGGGCCGACGGGTAGCGTGGAACTAATGTTTGACCCGGATAGAGTCAGTTTTAAAAACATAGACAAGACGCATCAAGAAAATTCTAATTTCTAAAATTTTAATAAATTTGGCATGTTTCCCGAACCGATTAAAAATTTTATTGAAATTTTTTCCAAGCTTCCTTCAATCGGACCGCGATTAGCCACCCGTCTGGCTTTCTATCTGGCGAACAGCGGAAAAAACGAAATTGAAAACCTGGAAAAATCAATTGGTAATCTAAAAAAACTTAAAACCTGCGAGCGTTGTTTTTTTATTTATACCGAAAATTGCCCTGTCTGTTCTGATGAGA
Source organism: bacterium (assembly GCA_030693325.1). Lineage (NCBI taxonomy): Bacteria > bacterium. Next base: position 39,664 of record JAUYAV010000005.1, on the reverse strand, counting down.
ACAGAAGCAAGGATATAATTGCCATCATTGAAAAAGAAAACGATTTAATTTCGCTGGAAAAAACCGGAAAATTCAGCGGCCAATATTTTATTCTGGGCGGCTTGGCCAAAAACGGCGAATTGGATCCCAGCCAAAAATTGCGGCTTAAAAGTTTGGCCGAAAGAATCAAAAAAGAATTTGGCGGGCAAGTAAAAGAAATTATTATCGCTTTAAGTCCTACAACCTTCGGCGATTTTACCGCTTCCTTGATTGAAAAAGAACTAAAACCTCTGGCTCAAAAAATCAGCCATCTGGCAAAAGGCGTACCGACCGGAGGAGAAATTGAGTTTGCCGATGAAGAAACTTTAAAAAGCGCCCTGGAAAAAAGAATATAAAGGATAAAATCACAAAAATAGACCCGATGTTTATCGGGCTTATTTTATTGAAACTATTTCCAAATCCGTATAATGCTGGCGGTGGCCCGCTTTCTTCCGGCGGCGGGTTTTTGACTGATAGCGGAAAACAATTTTCTTTCTTTCTCTCCCCTGTTTTAAAATTTTGGTTTCCACTTTTTTGCCGTCCAAATACGGAGTTCCGATTTTTACATCCCACGCTGACTCTTGCAGACTTAACGCGGACTCACGCTGACTTTTTCCGCGTTGGTCTGCGTTTAGTCCGCGTTGTTCTGCGAGCAATAAAACTTTAATTTCGCCGACTTTTGGCGATTGAATTTTGATCTTGTCACCTTCTTTGATTAGAAATTGTTTTCCGTTGAGTTCAATTACTGCGAACATAAATTTATTGTTAATTTATGGAAATTATAACCGCTATGGCAATTAAAGTCAAAGCCGATGTTACCAGGCCGACATAAGCGAAAACAAACGACAAAAAACGTTGGCGGTCAAAAATAAATTCAGCCAAGAACAAATTTATCAAAATAATCACCAAAGCGACAATTAAAATTTTAAGGACGTCAAATCGGTCGCCCAAAAAATCAATTCCTTTGAAAGCGTCAAAATGGATTATCAAAGGGGTCTTGATTTCAGCCAAACGAAGAAATGTCGCTCCTGACGCTAAAATCAAAAATCCCAAACTTAACCCGAAAATTATAATAAAATTTCTATTTTTGAAAATTTTCATTTAAATTTATTCTAACTTCAAAATCAGTTTATTTCTACCCCCTTCCCCCACGGGACTTCCGCCGTTGTCTTGAAGAATATCCCGCAGGCGCTGAAAGTTTGGTTTCGCCGCAGGCGAATTTCAGCGCCGAGGGCAAAGAAAATTTTGCCACTGGAGCAAAATTATTCTGGTTCTGAAAGGCAATGGCGGAAGTCCCCACTTTATTTAGTAGCCCCAACCGGAGTCGAACCGGTGTTACTAGGATGAGAACCTAGCGTCCTAACCACTAGACGATGGGGCCAGCCGCTTTGCTTAAATTAAACCTGTTTTATCTCCTCCACTACTTTATCCAATCCTATGGCCCTTGAACCCTTCACTAAAATTAAATCCCCTTTTTTAATTTTCAATTCCACTTCTTTTTTGGCTTCTTCGGCGATAAGAAAACTGGAAATATTTTCTTTATCCAGTCCGGCTTTAGCAGCCGCCTCGGCGATAAATTTAGCTCGGGGGCCGATAGTTATCAACAAATCAACGAAGCCGGCGGCGAACTTTCCTATCTCCTCATGGGCTTCCAGGCTATATTTTCCGATTTCCAGCATATCGCCCAAAACCGCCACTTTTCTTTTGGCTTTCAATTCTTTAAGCGTTTCCAAGGCTAACCGCATGGAAAGGGGCGAAGCGTTATAGCTGTCATCAATAATAAAAGTTCCCTTAACACCCTTAACCAAATTCATTCTTCGCAATGGCGGCTTGAAATTTTCAGCCAAGGCTTCCGCAATTTTAACCAAGTTCATTCCGAAAATCAATCCAACGCAAGCAGCGGCCGCTGCGGCATAGGCCTGGCCTTTTCCAAAAGCGCCGTTTATTTTCACCGGAACAAAATTCCCGCCGTATTCTAATTTAAAAGCGATGCCGGTCGGCCCGTTGTCGGAAAAATTTTCAAATCCCGTAATTTTTATCTGAGCGAAATCGTTAAATCCAAAAGTCATTATCTGGGAACGAGTCCGATTTTTCATATCCAGTACTAAAGCGTCATCGGCGTTTAAAATAGCAAATCCCACTGTCGGCAATTGTTCAACTATTTTGCTTTTCTCCCGAGCCAAGGCTTCCGGCCCGGAATAAAATTCAACATGCGCGGGAATATTGCCGATAGCGGTCACCACCGCAATCTGCGACCGTACGATTTCCAAAAGATATTTAATGTCGCCCGGCCGATCAGCGGCATATTCCAAAACCAATATCTCGGGGTACGCTGATTTATGCGGATTTAAAATGCGGATTAATGCTGATAATATTACTCTTGCCCAGAACCAGAAAGCCGGTTTTTCAATTTTTTGCCAGTCGCCCAAAATTGTCAGCGGCACTCCAATTTCGTTGTTAAAATTGCCGCTGGTCGCCCTGACGCGCCGTTCTCTTGAAAGAACGGCCTTAATCGCTTCTTTAGTGGAAGTTTTTCCGACACTGCCGGTTACCGCAACAATGCCGGGCTGATAACGCGAAACAAAATTTTTGGCCAATCCTTTCAAAGCCCATCGTAAAATTTTTAATGAAATAGTTTTCATGATTTTTATTGTAATTACAGAAATTACTGTAATTACGGTAATTACTTAGTTACTTAGTTTATCCGGCGGGATATTGTAATAATTCAAAACGAATTGAGCTAATTCCTTAAAAGCCGGGACAACTGTTAGGCCGGCCAGAGGCGCTCCCTTGGGCTTGTCTAATTTCAAAAAAATAATAAATCTGGGGTTGTCAGCCGGCGCGAAACCGATATAACTATTAATAACATCCGAGGTATAACCGCCATTTTTGAAATCCGGCACCTGCGCCGTACCGGTTTTCCCCGCCACGCGATAATTAGCAATAGCCGCTACCCCGGCTTTGTCAACAGCTGAGACCATCATCGCTTTCAGCTGGCGGCTGGTTTCCGCGCTTATAACCTGTCTTACGATTTGCGGTTTTAATTCAGCGTTAAAATAAGGTCTCATTAAATTTCCGCCATTAGCGATTGCCGAAAAAGCGTTAATCAATTCCAGCGGCGTAACCGCTATGCCCTGGCCGAAAGAAGCGGTGGCAAAATTAATAGCGCTGGCATTTTTTATTTCCAAATTGCTCAAATTCCCCATTCGTTCTTCCGGAAAATCAACGCCAGTCGGCTTATTCAAACCGAATTTAACAAGATAATTATAAAATAAATCATCACCAATTTTATTTTCCGCCCAAACCGCGCCGGTGTTGATGGAATTTTCAATCACATTGGTCATGGTCATTTTGCCGTAAGCTTTAAAGTCCCAGTTTCTGATAGTTCTGCCATTTAAAGTCACAGACCCGGTATCGTAATAAGTTGTCTCCGGTGTAATCTTTTTGCTGTCAATTCCGGCCGCCATGGTAATCACTTTTAAAACCGAGCCCGGCTCATATAAACTTTTAATGGCCGGATTCAAAAATAAACCGACCTCGGCTTGGCTGTAATTGTTCGGGTCAAAATCAGGTTTGTTGGTCAAAGCCAAAATTTCTCCGGTTGTCGGATTTTCTATAATGACAGTCCCCCCGGTCGCTTCAAATTTTTTTATTAAATTATCCAAAACTTCTTCCGCTCGGGCCTGAAGATTGCGATCAATGGTTAAATGTAAATTTTTATTATTTTGAAGTTTATCGTTATAAAAACTTTCTAAACCATAAAGACCAACTGGTTGATTATTTTTATCGTTGACACCGACAAACCCGAGAAGCTGAGACGCTAAATTTTGGGAAGGATAGTAACGAAAATTTTGAGATTTAACATAGATCCCTTTGAGATTGAGGGACCCAATCGCCCGAACCTGTTCGTCAGAGGCTTTCTCCAATAATAATTTATAAAGAGAGTTGGAATTGGAAAAAAGAGAAGATAATTTTGCTTGGCTGATTCCGACAATCGGCGCCAAAACTTCAGCGGTTTTTTCCGGCTCACTTATTTCTTTGGGAACAGCGTAGATTATTGAAAATTCTTTGCTGACAGCCACCGGAATTAAATTTTGGTAGCGGTCGGTGAAAGAAATCACGCCTCGGGCAAAGTCATTCTGGCTAATTTTCCCTCGGGCTTCAACCCGTTGTAAATATCCTGACCCCTGCTCTAACTGAAGGTTGTAAAGCCGGAAAATCAACCCTCCGTAAACCAAAGCAAAAATTATTACTAGAATAGTGTAACGGAATTTCATAATTATAAATATTGGCCTAAAAATTGGCCCCTAAATATTGCGGCCGCTGGTCCATAATTAAGCCATTTTCTTTGGCCAATTCCTCCAGACGAGTCGGATCAATCAACTGATAATATTGACTTTTAAGGTTTGAATTTTGGTTTTGATAATCAGCCAATGATTTTTCCAAAGATTGAACTTGATATTTAAGCCCAACCATATGATTGTATTCGTAAATATAAAACCCGGCCATAAAAAAAATAACGATTAAAAGTAATATCAGACTCAATTTATTTTTGTTTTTAGCCGGCTGGATTATTGTCATATGTTTTTACGGTAATTACCGTAATTACTGCAATTACAGTAATTTTGCGGCTCGCAGTTTGGCTGAACGAGACCGCGAATTTTGTTTTATTTCTTCCAGGCTCGGAGTAATCGGTTTTTTTGTTAAAATTTCCATTTTCCCCTCTTTGGCCTTTTCCCGAAAATAATTTTTGACTATCCGGTCTTCCAAAGAGTTAAAAGAAATAATAGCTACCCGTCCCCCGATTTTTAATATCTCGTTTAAAGAATTTAAAAGCTTTTCCAAATTGGCCAGTTCCTGATTGGCGTAAACTCTTAAAGCCAGAAAAGTTCGCGTGGCCGGGTGAATTCTTCCCCTTTCGTAATTTTTAGGCAGAACCCCTGCGACTGCTTCGGCTAATTGTTTATTGGTTTCAATCGGAAAGCGATTCTGTTTTATGGCATGAGCTATTCTTTTGGCGCAATGTTCTTCTCCTAAATTTTTTATGATTTCCGCCAATTCGGGCTCGTTTAATCTTTTGAGCAAATTTTTTACCGGAACGGCATAAGGATCGTAAGTCATTAACAGCGGCTCTTCGGGCCCGGAAAAACTGAAACCCCGGCCAGTCGTCAATTGCTCGGAAGAAAAACCCAGGTCTAACAGCAAGCCATCGGCTTTAGGCAGATCTTCTCTTTTCAAAATTTCCGGCAAATCGGCATAATTACTCTGGACTAAAATTGATTTTGAATTTACCGTAATTTTTTCTTTCACTTTCTGTAAAGTCGTTTCATCTAAATCCGTGCCCAATAATGTTCCCTTTGGCTCAATTTTTTCCAGAATTGCGACACTGTGTCCGCCGTTGCCAACCGTGCCATCAATAAAAAATTCTCCCGGTTTTGGATCTAAGACAGTTATTGTTTCTTTTAAAAGAACGGGGATATGTCCTGAAACATGAAGCATGGAGCCTGAAGCATAACGGTAATTATTATTTTCTGTTTCATGTTCCATGTTTCATGTTCCACGCTTCATGCTCATATGCCGAGCTCCGATAATTTTTCCGCTATCTCATCTGAACTTCCTTCGGTCTTCGTTTTATACTCCTGCCATTTTTCGGAATCCCAAATTTCAATCCGGTTATAGAGTCCGGCTATTGCTACTTGTTTTTTCAGGCCGGCATATTTTCTTAAATAATCGGGCGTTAAAATTCTTCCTTGTTTATCTATATCCGCTTCCATCGCCCCGGCCAGCATTAAACGAACAAAAGCCCGCGAATTGGATTGGGCTAATGGCAAACTAATTAATTTTTGCGCCAGAACCTCCCATTCTTTGGAAGCGAAAACAAACAAACAATGGTCAAGCCCGCGCGTGATTATCGCGCCGCCAGCCAATTTTTCCCGGAATTTCGCGGGAACGGCTAATCTTCCTTTAGTATCTAAATTATGTTGGTATTCGCCGATGAACATATATTTGAGTTATCCACAGTTTGGGGTACTTATCCACACCTTTATCCACCTTCCCCCACTTTTATTTTATCTTACACCACCGGCCTTATTTAGTCAAAATAGAAATTTTTGCTTTTAAGAAAAAAATAAAGGTCAAAAACCCTTTGTTTAAGCGGATTTTAAAAATTTGCGATTTAAAGTTGTACACAACTTATCCACCTCGCAAAAAAAATCACTCCAATATCATATCGGAGTGATTTGTCCCTCACCTTTTTAGCCGTGGCATTGCTGGGATCAAACCAGCGGCCTGTCGCCGTAGGCGACCGCTCTAACCAAGATTATTTTTTATCCATTCCCTACCCTTTCCACTTTTAAAAAATAGTTCTCGCTGAACCGCTTCTTTTCTAGTTTGATATTCCTCTTTGTAAATTAGAACAAAAGGTTTAGTTAATTTAGTATATTTACTTTCCCCAAAATTATGTTCTTTGAGACGTCTTTCAATATACCAGTATAATTTCTTCCGTTCTTTAAACTTCTTAAAATGTAAACACAAAACATTGTGGGCACACTAAGAATCGAACTTAGACTCTTCGCAATGTGAATGCGACGTTTTACCATTAAACTATGCGCCCTATCATTTTTTATTATAAAACAAAAAAGCCGATAAATTCAATCGGCTTCTTTGAGTTTATAGTTTTAGAACTATACTATTGAATTTCAACTGTCGCGCCAACCGCTTCTAATTTGCTCTTCAAATCTTCGGCGTCTTCTTTCTTCATTCCTTCCTTAATAGTTTTCGGCGCTCCATCGGCGATATCTTTTGATTCTTTCAAACCAAGGCCGGTAGCTTCTTTGATGACCTTGATAACATTAATTTTCTGGTCACCGCTAACTTTCAAGATAACATTGAAAGCAGTTTTTTCAACAGCAGCAGCCGAACCATCTTCACTACCGGCTACGGCGGCCGAAGCCGGCATAGACGCTGAAACACCGAATTTTTCTTCCAAAGTTTTCACCAATTCGGCGAGTTCCACCACGGTTAATTTTTCTATTTTTTCAATTATATCTTTAAATTTTTCCATATTTTAAATTTGAAATAAAATTTATTATTTTTCGACCATTTTTGATTTTTCGCTTAATACGAACATAAACATTTTTATCGGCGCCGCCAACATTCCAACCAATTGCGACAGCAATATTTCCCGCGACGGCAGAAGAGCAATCTTCTTAAACGCGTCAGCCGCTAAAAATTGTTTGTCTTTTAAATCATAAGCGCCCAATACCTGAATTCCCGCGAAAGATTTATACACGGGACCGGCGGCCGAGGAAATATCACTGCCGGAAAAAATCGTTCCCATCTGCCCTTTAAAAATTAAATGCGGGTCAAAATCAATTTTGTTTTCCTTCAGAATGATTCTTAACAAACGTTTTTTGACAACTTTAAATTGAGCGTCAATTTTTTTGAGTTTCGCTTTCAGCAACCACATCTTCTCGGTTGAAACCTTTCCGAAATCAACAAAAATCAAACTCTGGCTTTTTTTGAAAAGCTCTTCGCCTGATTTTAATTCTTCAATTTTTTGTTCCTTTGATTTCATGCCAATGTTGTTTAAATTTACGACCTGCCTGCCGGCAGGCAGGGCTCAATGCGAAGTAAATTTTACCACAACATTGAGCACCCAACACATAACGCTTTATGTGCTGGGTCCTCGATTTTGTTAATTCGTTTTACTCATACAAAATCGGGAAATAAAAAACGGACTTTCGTCCGCAGAAAAAAATAATTTTTAATCCTCGGCGGGTCTTATGTTTATGCCCACTTTCTGCGGATTATTATCCTATAATAGAGCACAACTTTGAAAGTGTCAATACTTTAATCTTTAACCAAAGGAACGAAGCTGAAACCGAAAAACTCTTTTTTTTCAAATTCCGTTGAACTGATTTTATCCAGAACTATTATATTATGCCCAACCGGCATCACCAGGCGGCCGCCAATTTTAAGTTCTTCTTTCCAAGCCGAAGGAATTTCTTCGGCGGCGGCTCCGGCTATTACTCTGTCGTATGGCGCTTCTTCAGAATATCCTTTTGAAGCGTCGCCGCAAAAAAACTCCACAATGCCTTTTTCTATAAAGTTATATTTAGCGACATTTTTCTTGCCGAATTCACAGAGCTCCGGGATTCTTTCAAAAGCGCAAACTTTTCCTTTTTCTCCGACAATATAAGCCAAAAGAGCGCTCACCCAGCCGCTGCCGGCGCCGACATCTAAAATTTTTTCGCCGGGTTTCGGTTCCAAAAGCTCCAGCATAAAGGCGACTGTCAAGGGCTGAGAAATCGTCTGATCAAACCCGATAGACAAAGGTTGATTGAAATAGGCCTCATTTTTTAATTTTTCCGGGACGAAATCAAGCCGGTCAATCTTTTCAAAGGCCTCTATAAAAGAGAGAGTTTTGAGAAAACCCTCTTTGACTAAATCTTTAATTAGAGATTCTTTAGTGAACATTTAGCGGGGGTGCAAGGAATCGAACCCTGGTCTCTTCTTTTGGAGAGAAGCATTCTACCACTGAACCACACCCCCTTGACAAAATATAAATAATTATGCTATAATTATAGCAGTACTTTTTTAATAAAACAATACTGAACGGCGAATTCTCCTGTCGGGTAATAGCTGGGAGGGCGGACACGCGGCGGTGGCGCTTCTAACAGCTAGCTTCGGGAGGTAGCTAGCCTTCTTACCACGGCCTTGTGCCTCCCCACATATACTTTTTTCCAGATCCGACTGGAATTCAAGGAGCGATATGCTCCAAAATCTAAAAGCCACTGAATCATTATCATTCAGCGGCTTTTTTATTTCTTGGCTTCTTTATGAATAGTGTGTTTCTTGCACCACTTGCAATGTTTTTTGTATTCTAATTTTTTCTCAACGGTTTTCTTGTTTTTGCGCGTGTAATAATTCACCCGCTTACAAACGGCGCATTTCAGCCTTATTAAATATTCCGAAAATTTTGATTTTGCGTTTGCCATGTTTTAAGTTAATGAGTAATTAGTTGATGAGTTAATTAGTAATTAATCCTATTTATTCTAAAGATTTCATTAAACCACTCAACATTTTTGAAAGCGATTCAATCTCTTCTTTAAATTCATTATACACAATTTTATTTATTAATTCCAAGTTTAAACAAATTTCCAAAATCGGGATTAATTCAAAAAGCGATGTCCGACTGATTTTATAAAAATTTTTCTTTCCTTTTTGAGAATCCCTCCCCGAGCCTTCGGCAATATTTAAAGGAACCGAAATTCCGGCACCTATAAATTGATCCCTTAATCGAGAAAATTTTATAGAAAAATTATTAGCTATTTTACAAATATTTATAGCTAATTTCAAACTTCTTTGATAAACATCTAAATTTTCAAATAAAAACATATGCTAATCCATTACTCATTAACTCATAAACTCAAAACTCGTAAACTAAATTCCTGAGCCTGGAGGCGGGATTGAACCGCCGACCTCGTCTTTACCAAAGACGTGCTCTGCCAACTGAGCTACCCAGGCAAAATTTTCTTGACTGCTGTTTATCCCGATGTTCTAAAATTTTACCTGAGCCACCTCCGAGATTTGAACTCGGAACCTTCACTTTACAAAAGTGTTGCTCTGCCGTTGAGCTAAGGTGGCAAAATTTTTTAGAACATTGAGGACTCTCGATATTCTAACAAAACTTAGAGTTTTGAGAATATCGGAGCAAAACAGTTGCTCTACCACTGAGCTACCTCGGCAGTAGCTTGGTGCGCAGGGCAGGATTCGAACCTGCGTAGCCGCAAGGGCGTCAGATTTACAGTCTGATGCATTTGACCACTCTGCCACCTGCGCATCTTAACTGCTAATTGATGGAATGCCCATATTCTACATTATTTGGTTAATCCATTACCAGCGCTTCCGCCATCGCCATTTTTTTTGAACTTTTCAAGCAACTTGCTTATCGTATTATCCATCTTCAAAAAAATCAGTTTTATTTTACGAAGTGTTTTCTCAAGAAAAGCGTTAACCGCCGCGTCAATCTTTTCAAAAGGAAAAGAACTGAACCGATTAGCTTTTGTTTTTGAGGTATTAACGGTTTCGCTAATCCGCGGCAAAACCCGAGCCGCCAAAAAAATAACCGTTCCCAAACTGACCATTATAAAAATTTGAAGAATGAAATCGTACATAAATTTTATTTACAATTCGTATCGGCAAAACCTTTCTACTTTAACATTCTCCCCCACTCTGGCGATAGCATCTTTTATCAAATCATTTATAGCCATTGCTTCGTTTTTAATATAGGGCTGAGAAAGCAAATTTTTAACATCAACGGGCTCCATCGCGGCAATTTGCATAACCAAATTATGCGCCAATCCTTTAAAAACATCCGAACGAGCCACAAAATCAGTTTCACAACGAAGTTCCAGCATAACCCCCACTCGGTCATTGTGGATATAGGTTTCAAGAAGCCCCGCGCCTGTTGAACGGTCTGATTTTTGCTCCACCTTGACCAATCCCCGTTCTTTAATAAGGGCCACGGCTTTGGCAAAATCACCGTTCGCCTCGGCATACGCCTTTTTACAAGACATCACGCCGGCACCGGTTGCGTCTCTAAGTTTTTGAATAACTTCAATATTAACTTTGGCCATAAATAATTAAAAAAATATTATTGAGTTTTGCCTGCCTCACGTGGAACCGAAAGTTCTCCTGCGGGCTCAGCGCTTTTGACAAAAGCCGGTTCCAAATATTTCAGGATCCAATCAATACTGGCCTTGCTGTGGTCGTTGCCTGGAATCGGATAATCAATTATTGAAGGGTCGCAATCGGTTGACATAACGGCGATTACCGGAATCTTCAGGAGTTTGGCTTCGTGAACCGCGTTTTTATGCTCCAAAGTATCAATCACAAATAAAACATCCGGCAGTTTATTGAGATAAACCAATCCGCTGAAGGCCTTTCCCATTTTAGTTATCTCTTTATCTATTTTCACCCGTTCTTTTTTGGTGTATTTGTCCAATTCGCCCTGCTCTTTTTTGGCTTTCAACCCCAGATAATAATTCACCCGCTGGTTGATAATTTTAAAATTGGTTAAAATCCCACCCAACCAACGCTGCGTCATAAAAGGTAAATTATGTTTTTGGGCAAAATCTTCAATGAGTTTCTGGGCAGCCGGCTGAGTGCCAACCATGCACACCGTCGCGCCCTGGCTGGTTTTCTCTTTAAGAAAATCCCTGGCTTTATCCAGCGCCGAAATAACGGCTTTAAGGTCAATCAATTCAATGCCGTTGCGGGTGGAAAAAATATGCGGCCTCATCTTGGGATTGGTCTTGGCTTTTTTGTGGCCGTAAATTATGCCCGCTTCAAGCATTTCCTTAAAATGGCTATTTTGGGTTATGTCTAATTCCGTTTCTATCATAAAAGAAAAGGATAACAAAATTGTTCTATGGGGTCAATCCCCGTTAGAAATCTTTCTTTTGCCGATGTTTGGTTCGCCATTGAACAATCGCCGCGTGATTGCCGGACAATAAAATTTTTGGCGCCGGATATTTTTTGCCTTTATGAACAAAAATTTCCGGCCGGGTGTAGGCCGGCACGCCGATACCCAGGCGTTTTTCTTCAAGCGATTCCTCTTTTCCCAAAACTCCGGGCAAATGGCGGGAAACGGCGTCAATTAAAATCATCGCCGGCAATTCGCCGCCGCTCAAAACATAAGGGCCGACAGAAATTTCTTCAATTTTCAACCCCATATCAGAAATCGCCTTTTTAACTCTCGCATCAATCCCCTCATAATGCCCGCAGATAAAAATTAAACGCTCGCATTTTTTCGCCAATCCAACTGCCATTTTGCTGTCAAACTGTTTCCCTGCCGGAGAAAATAAAATAATTAAGCTTTTAGTTTTTGAGTATTTAGATTTTTTAGTTAAAGATTGAACCGCTTTTATAATGGGTTCAATTTTAATTACCATTCCCGGGCCGCCGGCATAAGGTTTGTCATCAACTTTCCGATGTTTGTCTTCGGTGAAATCCCGGAGATTGTGAATTTTAATTTCAAGCAAACCCTTTTTCTGGGCTCGTTTTAAGATTGATTCATTAAGATAAGAAAACGCCTCTGGAAAAATTGTGATGATATCAAAAACCATATAGATAATGGATGGAAAAAAATCTACCCAATCAAAAACCGCGCTATTAATAAATAATAGCACGGTTTTGATGAGTTTGAATTCTTTTTATTAGAACTTCAAATCTTCAACAACTTTCTGTACTCCTTCGCTGGGCTGATTGAAGCGAGTGCTGCCTTCGGGCTCTTCAATTTTCAGATTAACCCGGGCATTATTTTTCACGCCTACAATCCGCAACAGAGAACGAATAGATTTAGCTGTCGCACCTTGGCGGCCAATTACTTGGCCCATGTCCTGGGGGTTAACTTTCAAAGAAAGCAGAACTCCCATCTCATCTACCTTGCGTTCAATCTTGACATCGTCAGGATTGTCAACAATGGCTTTGATAAGAAATTCAAGGAACGCCTGATAATCACCTGTCATACTGAGTTTCTAGATTTCTAGTTTTTCAATAATATTCGACCTTTTTTCTAAACATCCAAATTTTCAAAAAAATTAAACTTATAAATCATCATAACACGCTTTTAAGGTAAAGTCAATCCATTTTTCAATTAATACATTGATCCTCCTGCATCAAAATTCATATTTTTATTACATTCCTTTTCCTCCCATATAATTAAAAATTAAACTTTCTGTTTTTTTAACAGATTTTTCATACTCGGAGTCGGTTGAGCGCCGCTCTTTGTCCAATAATCAACCCGCTCCATATTAATTTTAAACTTATTGGTATGCGGATTGTACCAGCCCAAGTCCTCAACAAAGCGGCCGTTAATTTTTGAACGTTTCTCGGCAATAATAATTCTAAACGAGGCCTGGCCTTTTTTTCCTATTCTTTTTAATTTAATGGCTAACATAATTAGCTTTTAGCTTATAGTTTTTAACTTTTGCTGTCAAGTTTTAATGATAGAATTTTAGAAACGCCATCTTCTCCCATAGTTATACCGTATAAAACATCGGCCACGCTCATTGTTGAACGATTATGAGTAATGATAATAAACTGAGTTTTCTCGGAAAACTTTTTAATCAATTCCGCGAATCGCTGGGCGTTACGGTCGTCCAAAGCCGAATCAATTTCGTCAAGCACCAAAAACGGAGGCGGATTAACCGAAATTAAGGCGAAAAGGGCGGCCATGGAAACCAAGCTCCGTTCGCCGCCGGAAAGCATTTCCAAACTAGTAATTCTTCTTCTCGGCAAATTTAACTCAATTTCTATCCCCGCTTCTTCAATCACCGGCGCCGATTTAGGCTCGGCGGAATTTTCGTTTTCTTCTCCATTTAATTCATACTCCGACTCAATTTCTGATTTAACTTCCTGTGTTTTTATTTTTAATTTCGCCTTTCCTCCCCCGAACATCAGCCGGAAATAATTTTCAAATTCTTTATTGATTAATTTAAGCGCTTCCTGAAAATCAATTCTGATTTTCGTATCCAAATCTTTGACTAAAGTTCTGAGATCAATTGAGGCCTTTTCCAAATCAACAGACTGGTGCGATAAAAACTGATAGCGCTGTTCGGTTTCCTCGGCTTCTTTGACCACTGCCGGGTCAATATCGCCGATGCTCGCCAGATTGGTTCGCAGTCTGAACATTTTCCTTTCTATTTCGGACAAATCCGGAATATTTATCGGCTGGGTGCCGGAAGAATTGCCAAATTCTTTCACCGACCGGCCGATTTGATTCAACTGAATTTCCAAATCCTGAAATTTCAGATTCGCTTTTTCTTTTTCAAAGAAAATTTTATTTCTTTCATTTTCCAGCCGGTTGATTTCCTCTCTTTTTTCTTCAACGGTCCTGAAACTTTCAATCAAACGTTTTTCATTCTGCGTTAACTGCGATAATTCGGCATTTAAGGATTCAAGATTTTTAATAATTTTTTCTTTCCCTTCTTTTATTTTTGAGAATTCTTCTTTATTCTCCAGGGATTTATCCGGAACTGAAAAAAATTTGTTGATTTTTTCAATCCCCTGCTCCAAATTTATTTTTAATTTTCCCAACTGTTCCAGCGGCAAACTTGATTCCAACAAATTTTTGATTTCTTTGATAAGCCCGAGTAAATCTTTCGCGTGATACTCAATTTCTTCCGGAGCGGCCGAAGCCAATATTTCCAGCTTGGCTTCAAGACGGCCTAGTTCCCTCTGACACTCGGAACGCTTGGCCAACAAATCAGCCGACCGCGACCTCAGCTCGTCAATTTTCGCCAGTTCTCCCTGGAAATTTTCCAATTCTTTCTGCTTTTGCCTGATTTCTTTTTCCAAAACCGCCAAGGGATTATCAAGGACAGCCAAAGTATTTTTTATTTCCGCTAGTTTAAAAGAGAAATAATTATTTTCCAAGCTCTTCAGCTCTTCTTCAAACGCGCTCCGCTTTTCCCATTTGCCGGTCTGGCGCTGGAGCATTCTTAAATGCGGCTGAATTTCTTCAATCATCGCTTTGATTTTTTCCAAATTAATAACCGTATTATCCAACTGATTTTCGGATTGAGTTTTTTTAATTTGGAATTCTCTCAGCCCGATAATTTCTTCAATCATCTGCTGGCGTTCTAAGGGCGAACTTTTCACGAAAATATCGCTCTGCCCCTGGTTGACAATAGTGAATCCCTTCGTGCCCAATCTGGATTTCGCCAATAATTCAATAATGTCTTTCAAACGAACGGATTCCTGGTTCAAGAAGAATTCGGAAACTCCGGAGCGGTCAACCTTGCGGGTCAAAACCACTTCTTCAAAATCAATCGGCAGCCAGTGAGAGCTGTTGTCAAAACAAAGAGTGGCCTGGGCTAACCCCAGGGCCGCTTTTTTAGGCGTTCCGCTGAAAATAAGATTTTCAATTTTTTCGCCGCGGAGCTGTTTGGCTTCTCTTTCTCCCAGCATCCAGCGAAGAGCATCAACTATATTGGATTTGCCGCTGCCGTTGGGTCCGACAATGCCGACCACGCCGGCCGGAAATTCCAAAACCGTCTTTGAGGCAAAGGACTTAAAACCGCTTAATTCAAGACGTTTTAAAAAAATGGACATAAATATTATTTTTCAAACTTCAGAAAATACTGCTTTGGCTTCAATTCTTGCTCTATTATAACACCCCAGTTTGGGTCAACTTCCGATATTCGCTTTAAAATTCCATTTTCTTTAAACAGAGGGTCAACAACCCTTGATTTACAAAATACCTGAGCATCAAAATTATCAGGGTTATTGATTGCTTTCACTTTATTATTCATTCGTTCCCAAAATAATCTCAATTTTTCGTCTTTATCTAAAAATTTTTTTATTTTTTCCAAAACTATCTTATCGGTTGCATAAAGATCATTTTCAGAGATATATTCTTTTTGTAAAGCATATTTTAAACAATCCCCAACCGTTCTAAACATTAAAGCTGAAGGAAAACCGGAGTAATATTCTCTATTCAACTTAAAAAATAATTCGGCGTATTTTTTCGCGCTTTCAAAATTTTTAAATACCCAATTATTATTTTCTGTTGATAAATTTTCCAGAAAATAATTTTTGACTTGCTCATTTAACTCGCCGAAAATAACAGCAGCTTTCAAAGAGTAATCAATTCTGTCGGCACATAAATCAGGCAAATCCTTCTCTTTTAGGGGGAAATTTTTATCATCCAAAATATATTCTAAATCAAAGTTATGATTTTTTATTATTTTTGGAATTTCTGTTTTTCTTACATAACTATTAAAAATATTATCTTGATGGTTGTGTTTTTTTTCTGAACCGCTATCTAACACATAATCAATACAATGAGAAAAAGCAGAATGAGAAACATCATGGATTAAACCAGCAATCTGTTCTTTGATTGACGTATTATATTTTTTAAGAAGTAAATAAACTCCTACTGAATGCTCGAAACGCGAATGCGCTACTCCTGGAAAATAAGGCTCAGGATATCCTACCTGATCTATTTCTTTTAATCGTTGAATTGGCGAGGAATTTATTAGTTCCAAAATAACCGGTTCGCTAATTTCAAATTCCCCATAAACTCGGTCTATGTATTTCATATTATTTCCAAACTTGATATCCGGCTACAAAATATGAACCGTCTGCGAATATCCGGAATTATTTTTTAGCTATTATCTTTTTCTTCCATATCGTTATTTTTTTGAAAACTTTTTACTATCGGTTCAAAATTTCCTTCCATAATGCTTTCTATATTGTGCCATTTTTTGCCGATGCGATGGTCGGTGATCCTGTCCTGCGGAAAATTATAAGTCCTGATTTTTTCCGACCGGTCGCCCGAGCCGATTTGTTCTTTGCGTATCGCTCCAAGTTTTCTATGCTCTTCTTCCTGTTTGAATTCAAAAAGCTTGGCCCTAAGAACACTCATGGCGCGGTCTTTGTTCGCGGATTGCGAACGATCAACCTGAGAAGCGACAACCACTCCGCTCGGTTTATGCAAAATCCTGACCGCTGTTTCCACTTTATTGACGTTTTGTCCGCCGGGGCCGGACGAACGGAAAAAAGAAATTTCTAACTCCGAGGGATTTATCTGAATCTGTGTCGGCTCCACTTCCGGCAAAACCGCCACTGAAATCGTTGAGGTGTGGACTCGGCCGGCTTTTTCCGTTGCCGGAATCCGCTGAACCCGGTGAACGCCAGATTCAAATTTCAAGGCCTCATAAACTCCTTCGCCGCTGATTTCCGCCACCAAAGATTTATATCCGTTTAATGAGCTTTGATGGGAATCAAGAATAAAAAAATGCCAGCCCTTTTTCGCTGAAAATTTCTGATAAGCCCGGCTTAAATCCGCGGCGAAAATAGCGGCCTCATCGCCGCCGGCTCCGGCTCGTATTTCTAAAATTATTTTATCCATTTTTTTATTTACTATTGTAATTCCACGATCGTGGAATTACAATAGTAAATTATTTCCAAATTAAAAATTTATCTCAAGACTATAAATATTTATTGAGTATCTTTAAATTCTTCACAACTACTTTTTTCATTTCTTCAATAACGCTGGCCATTATTTTATAAGGCGCAATTTCTTCGGGATTGTCTTTTAAGCTTTTTTCCAGGGCTTCCCGCCAGGCCAAACGGATTTCGGTATTGATATGAACAATGGAAATGCCGGCGTCAATAGACGCCAAAAAATCTTCATTGCTGATTCCGGAACCGCCGTGTAAAACCAAAGGAGCACAGCTGACTTCTCTGATATCCTTGACTCTTTTAATATCTAAATTCGGGTTAGGCGCGTTTTTAAACATTCCATGAATATTGCCGACAGCCGCTGACAATAAATCAACTTTTGTTTCTTCAACAAATCTTTTAGCTTCTTCGGGCTTGGTTAAATCTTCTGGCTTAATAGCCGCTCCTTTGGGAATTTCTTTCAAAATCTTAGAAGAAGAGCCGATAAACCCGATTTCTCCTTCAATTAAAATTTCCGGATTGATTGACTTGAGAAAGATTACGGCTTCCTTGGTTTTCGCGACATTTTCTTCAAAAGATGATGCGGAAGCGTCAAAAATAACGGCGTCATAGCCCGCCTCAACCACTTCTTTGGCTTTTTCCAGGGAATGAATATGGTCGCCGTTGATGAAAATCGGATAATCAAATTCCTCCCTTAAACTTTTAACCAAAACCGCGGCCTGCTTAAAACCGACATAATCCCCCTCGCCCTCGGAAGTGCCGATAATTAACGGAATTTTTCTATTTTGCGTTTGGGATAATTCCTGGCCGGCTTCAAAAATCGCTTTTAACTGCTCCAAGCTTGAAATATTAAAATGACCGACAGCTACCCTATTTTTCTCAGCTTCTTGAATTATTTCTTTAAGATTAAACATTCATTTATGATTATTAAACCTCAAACCAACCCTTGATGAAATTTTCTTTGATTAATTCCTCAAATTTTTCCCGACCGAAATAACTGATGAAAATTTTGTTCCAAAGCGCTTCCTGATGGTGATACAAGTATTTAATCATTTCCTTTTCTTTGACCAAGCTCATCACGGTATCTACTAAATTAAAACTAACAAGAATTTCTCCGCCGGTTTCTATTTTGAAAAAATCGCCGATCCAATCCAGGTCTTTCCAAAAATCCAGACCTTCAATTTTAGCCAAGGCCTCTTCGGCTTTGTCCCAATGAAGCGCTTCCGGGTTAACATGGGGAAGAAATAAGCGATGGTCATTTTCGTCATCTTTAGCCAAATAGCGCTGAACAATCGAAAAAGAACGGTGTTCGTCGGAAGAAGGAGCCGGTAAATTATCCAAAACATCTCCCCGCAGAAGTGAAATAAAATTTTTGGGAAATTCTTTGGGATTATTTTGAGAAAAATTTTTGATAAGGTCGGAATAAAAATAAACTTCATTAAAATAATGCGCGATAAGAGATAAAGTGCGCAGAATTTCGCCTGAAACTTTCAAAGTGATGGGTATGACAAAAATTACTCCCAGTTCCTTAAGATGGCTTATATTGTGATATTTTTTCTGGACGAATTTCTCGGCCGCCTCTTTCCACTGCGAACCGAGGACTCTAACTTCTATTTCCCGCTCTTCAAAATCAGCGGCTTTTAAATTTTGATACTGCTTAAAGAAACGATTATTGAGCCATTCCGAATCTTCCAAAAACCGCAAACCGCTGTAAACCTCCAATAAATCTTCTTTGGCCAGCATTGATTCTATTGAAGAATAGCCCAATGCTTTCATAATTTTTTGCGGGGGTTCAGCTTTCAAAAATCCTTCGGCGATTTCTTTTTTAAGAAAAAATCCTTTACGTTTCGGGCAAATATCTTTCGCCAAATCAACAACCCGCTGGCAATCTTTGGGGTTGGTTAACTCGGGATTCTTCAACATCTGGAAAATTCTTAAATCATCACTTTCTATTTTTGAAATTAAAGCGTCATAAACGTCCAAGGCCATGGAGTTCCGGCCCAGTCCCAGATTATCCAATGAATCGTCAATCATTTTATCGTTTTCTTCAACCAAAGAATAAAGAAAATTGGACTTGCCGGTAATTCGGTTCAAATCTTTTTCCAAATCAATTACGGCCTGTTTTTCTATTCTTAAAATTCTGGCGATTTTTTCCTGATAAGAAACTTTATCCATATATTTATTTTATATCTTAAATCTTTTTATTTCCAATTTTCCCCAACGGGGCGACCTTAGGAAATCTTTTCTATTAATAATTCCCCGCTTGGCGCCGATGACTTCAACTTCCGCGGTGGCGTTGGCGCTCCCCAAATAAATGGCGTATTCAACATCCTGTCTTTGAATTAATCCGGAAACAAAACCACTGCCGAAAGCATCGCCGGCGCCGGTGCGGTCAACTATTTTTTTCTCTTTAAAAATTCCGGCTTGCCAGAGAGTTTTTCCGTCTGAAACAATCAACCCTTTCGGGCCTCTAGTCATCACAACGATTCCGTTGACCCAATGGTCTAATTTTTTGAAAACTTCTTTTTCCCGCTGGTAAGAAGCCCCAGTCAAATAAGAGGCTTCTTCCTGGTTGATGATAAAAACATCATAATTATTTAAAAGTTCCGGATGGGCTTTTAAGATTTTCAATTCCCTGCCACCGGGGTTTCCGGCAATTTTAATTTTATTTTTTTGGGCGAAAGAAAAAAGATTTCGTAAAAGTTTTTCATTCCCGCCGAGTGAACCGATATAAAACCATTTTGTTTTTAATTTTTTCCAGGGAATTTCTTTTTCGGTCAAATCTTCACCGGCGCCTTTGTAGGAAAGAATGGTACGCTCTCCACTTTCAGTCAGGAAAATCACCGAATAGGCCGTTGAAGTGGTTTTATCTTTCTGGATAAATTCAGTATTTATTTTTTCTTTTTTAAGAGCGCGGATTATTTCTTCGCCGGAAATATCGGAGCCGACCCGGCAAATGATTGCGGTTTTTAATTCCTGGCGGACGAAAGTGGCGGCGGTATTCGTCCCAACTCCGCCGGTGGTAAAGGTAATTTTAGGAACTTCTATTTTTGAACCGAAAGGCAGGGAAATCCCCTCGCCTACCCGAAAACGGGAATCTTTTATTTTCAAAAAATTTACTCCTTCAAAAAAGGCGTCCCGAGTGGCTGTTCCGATTGTGATTACGTCAAACATTTTTTCTTATAATTAGTTTAACCTATCGGCGGCTTTAAACAAAATTCCAAAAGTTAATAACTATATTTTGAGATATTAGCAACAACTCCCGCCATTGTCAGAGAAACCGCCAAAGCCGTGCCGCCATAACTTATAAAAGGCAGGGGTACGCCGGTTAAAGGGATCACGCCCGTAAGCGCCGCAATATGAATAAAAACCTGCAAACCCACGATTAAACC
Source organism: bacterium (assembly GCA_030693325.1). Taxonomy (NCBI): domain Bacteria; species bacterium. The sequence goes on along the minus strand of JAUYAV010000005.1, from coordinate 19,280 downwards.
AAAACCTATCACCACAATTTTGGCGAAATTATCCGGATTTTTACCGGCAATCGCGAAACTTCGCCAAATCAAAAGGAAAAAAGCGACAATCAAACCGGTCGAGCCGACAAAACCCAATTCCTCGGCGATGACGGCGAAAATAGAATCGCTAATCGGCTCCGGCAAATAATGAATTTTTGTCGTTGATTGCCCGTAGCCACGACCCCATAACTGACCCGAGCCGATAGCCAGAAGAGTCTGATTCTGCTGATAACTTTTCCCCAAAGGGTCGGCTTGCGGGTTCAGAAAGGCCTTTATCCGGTCAAAACGATAAGGAGTAAAATTAATTACCAAAAACAAAACCGAAACGCCCAAAAGAATAATGGCTAAAATATACCTGAATCTGGCGCCGCTGATAAAATAAACCGCGACCGCGGAAATGCCGATAATCATAGCCGCGCTGGTTGAATGCTGAACCAATAAAATGCCGCAGATAAAAACCAATAAACAAAGAAGAGGCAGAAAACCGCTGAGAAATTTTTGCGTCCGGTCTTTATTCTTACTTAACCAGGCGGCCAAATAAATAAGAAAAGCGAATTTAACGATTTCAGACGGCTGGAAACTAAAATTCCCCAAAGCAAGCCAGCGTCTGGCGCCGCCGGACAAAACCCCCATGGAAGTGAAAACTAAAATCAAAAGCCCAAGACTGACGATTAATAAAATAAAACTTATTTTTTCCAAACGCCGGTAATAAACATTAGCCATAATAAAAAATCCCAAAAGACCGGGAAGTAAGCCGTAAAGTACCTGATGCTTCAGGTAAGAATAAGTGTCGTGAAAATTTTTATTGCCCAGATCCGAGGAAGCGCTGGCCAGCATCGCCAAGCCGAAAGCCGTCAATAAAAAAACCAGCAAAATAAAAAAATAATCAATTTTTTTTGGTCTTGTCTTGCCTCTCATTTTCAAAAAATTAAAAACTATGTTTTAAAACCTTTCCTGCCAGCGCCAGACTGCCGTTAATCTCTCCGTTTTCCAAAACAACCGAGCCGTTGACCAAAACATCGCTCGGCTGGCCGTCCCGCATAATCACGATGTCGGCAAAATATCCTTCGGCAAGCAATCCCCGCTCTCTGATATTAAATTTGCGCGCCGGCGAAGAAGTGGCCTTGATAACGGCTTTTTCCAAAGGCATCAGATTTTTTTCCTGAACCAAATTCAAAAATTTCACCGATCCCCCGGAAGCGATAATGGCGTTTTCCGAAATCAAAAGCTGAGAGAGAGTTTGAAAATCAATATTTTTATACCAAAGCTCGGCCTTCAGTTGGGTCAATTCCATAAGTTTTAATAAGGCCTCAGTCGGCGCGAGATTTTGGGCTTCGCTGAATTGGGTTAAAGATTTTCCTTCAATAAATTTCAAGAAAGACGGGACTTTGGCAATAATTAAATCTTCAAATTTGATTTGATCAAAAAAAATCAAAATCCTTTCTCTAATACTGGGGGTTTTGATATTCTGAAGCATCACCTCCAGACCTCCGCTTCTGGCCCACTCCGGCAAAAACATATAAATGTCCATCAAATTCGCTTCGGCGGGAAAAATGTCAAAATGGATATGAGCCCGCATTTTTTCTTTTTCTATCAAAGAAGCGATTTCAAGATAATCATTTCCAAATTCTTTGAGCGGCTGAAAACGGCTTATCTCCACGTTCGCGCCGGTTTTTCTCGCGAGATTCAAAGTTTCATTGATGGCCCAAGCCAGCCCTTCGGAATAATTGCGAAGCTGAGTGGCATAAACGCCTTTGAATTTAGCGGTTATTTTTACCAACTCTTCTATCTCCCATTTGGAAACATTATGAGAATGGACATAACTCAGTCCGGTTGAAAAACCGAAAGCCCCTTCTTTTAATCCTTCCTCTAAAACGTATTTAAAAACTTTGATTTCTTTTTCGGTCAAATCGCGCAGGTCTTCTCCGATAATCGCGCGGCGAATGGTGGAATGGCCGATTAAAGTTCCGAAATTCACTCCCAATTTCCGCCGCTTCATAATTTTCAAAAATTCAAAAACCGAACGCCAATTTACATTTACCTGCGAAGAATCGGCCCATTTTCTGATTGACCTTAGAGAACCGTCAATTAAAGGCGCCAAAGAAGAACCAGCGTTGCCGCCAATAATAGTGGTGATTCCATGTTTTAAAAGTTCACTTTGGCCGGGGTCGGAAAATAAAGTCAGGTAATGGTCTGCATCGGCATTAATGTCAATAAAACCGGGCGTGGTCATCGCTCCCCTGGCATCAATGACTTTATCAGCGCTTTGATGCGGAAAATTTCCCAAGCGATTAATTCGCTCGTGATTAATAAAAATATCACTTTTAAACGGCAACTTCCCCGACCCGTCAAAAATCAAGGCGTTTTTAATAAGAACTGTCATTTGAAATAATTATAACATGAAATAAAAACAGATTAGGTATTTATAATCTCAAAACTTTTTCCCGCCAGCAAATTTCCGCTCAGAGAAATTATCCTCGCTCCTCGTCAAAAATTGACGGAAAATGGCGAACTCAACCTCCGCTTCGCCCCGCTAAGCGGGGCTTCGCTTCGGGATTCAAACAGCGCTATTTTCCTATTTCTTCCTCCTCGCTCGGTAATTTCTGGCTTCGCTCCAACACGCTGGCTTAGGAAAAATTTTGAGATTATTTCATTGGAGTTAAAAATAAAACAGCCCGTCTCCAAGGTTTTATCCTTGAAGAACGGGCTGTAAATAATTGTCCTATCTATTCTCCTAGGGCATCATTTTGCTCGAGATATTTTATCCCCGAGCTATTTACTTTATATAGACCCTTGCTTTCTTGATCTAAGAATCCCTTTCCCAAAAGGAATTCTATGTCTTTTTCGGTGAAACCGATGAAACAATTGCCCTTACTTTCTTGATCTTCTAGTTTTAATTCCTTTAGGTTAAAGCTCTCTTCGCACCCTATAAAATCTACTAAATGTAGTAGTAAAGTCAGAGCTTTGTGACAAGCTTTGTTTTTCGATTCTTCGATTAAATCAGGATTACTCGGTTTAATCAACAATTGCCATGGTTTTTTTATTCCTTCCATCTTTTCACCTCTTTCTTTTTTTAAAGAGCAACATCCCCAGCGAGATGTTTCCCTTTTGGCTCTTAGTTAAACATCTCAACTTAATATCTATTATATTAGCATACTTTTTTTAGTTTGTCAAATCATAAAAACCTTGCCAAGAAAAAGAGAACCAAGCCGATAGCGCTGGCTAAAGCCGAGATAATCCAAAAACGCATCGTCACCTGGGTTTCCGGCCAGCCGATGGCTTCAAAGTGGTGATGAATCGGCGTGGAAAGAAAAATTTTCCGGTGAAAAAATTTTTTGCTTATCGTCTGGATGATTACCGAAATTGATTCAATCACCAAAATTAAAGCGAAAAACGGCAGGAACACAGCGGTATTGGTAAGCATAGCAATTACTCCCAAGGTTACTCCCAAAGACATGGCGCCGGTGTCGCCCATAAAAAATTTCGCCGGATAAATATTAAACCAAAGAAAAGCCAAGAGCGCTCCCAAAATCACCGTTTCCATTGCCGCCAAATCATAACGGCCTAAAACAAAAGAAACCACAATAAGCGAACCGAAAGCAAACAGAAGTGTGCCGGCGGCCAAACCGTCAAGGCCGTCGGTTTCATTAGTTGAAAAGGCGGTCGCAATGATAACAAATATAAAAATAGGAATATACCACCATCCGATTTGAAAATACCCCAGAAAAGGAACGTAAAAAGTGTTCCAGTTAAGTATTGATGGAGAATAAAACCACCAGGCGCCGACAGCGGCCACCGCAGTGTAAAGAATAATTTTCAAGCCCATCCGCAATCCCCCGCCCTTGGGGCCGATTTTCAATATTCCCAGAATATCGTCAAATAATCCGATAAGGCCGGCAATCAGCATCGTCGCCAAAGGCAGATAGGTTTGGGCGCGATTCACAAAATTAAAATATCCCCAAAAGCCGTCGCAGATTTTATTCAAAATTAAAAATAAAATTGCCAGAATAATAACCGTTCCCCAAATAATGATCCCTCCCATAGTCGGCGTCTGGGATTTGCCCTGGTGAAGCCGCGAAAAAATCGGAGTATCATCCGCATCGCGGATATTTTTTTTGGTCAAATCGAATTTATGGAGAAGCCGGATGAAAAGCGGCGCCAACAAAAAAGCCGTTCCGAAAGACACGGCCAAAAGAACCAGCATCCTCACCACCTGAAAAATAATTTGAGTATTATTGGGCATTTTTCAAATAATCCAAAAGTTGTTGGGTTTGGACGAAACGGTCATCCGCTCCCAAAACGATTATTAAAATCCGGCGGTTATCAACCAAAAACAAAGAAACTAAATTTTGTTTTGACTCGTCAATAGTTCCCGTCTTGCCGCCTAAAAAATCAAGCCGTTCAACGAAACGATTAATATTTTGAAAATCACCAAAACTTTTATCCCGGCTCCAAGCCAGTATTTCCGGGTGATTATTAACAATATACTTTATTAATTTTCTGATGTCATTAGCCGTTGACTGATTAAGCGGCGAGAGGCCGGTCGGATCACGGAAAACCGTCCGATTCATGCCCAGTTCAACCGCTTTTTTATTCATTAAGTTCACGAATTCCGCCTGGCCGAAAAGATAGAAATCCGCGAGGGCTATCGCCGCGTGATTGCTGGATGTCAACATCATTATTTTTATCAAGTCATCAACTTTGTATAATTTTCCCGCTTCTAATTTTCCCAAATTTCCTTCAATATTAAGGGCGTTTTCACTGGGTATAATTTCTTTATTGCCGATTTCTTCAATCGCCAAAACCGCGGTCATTAATTTAGTAATAGAAGCTAAAGACCAGGGAGTATCGCTATTATAACTTATCAAATCGTTATCATTGTCCAAATCTGAAACTAAAGCGATTTTGGTTTTCAAAATGACATCCGGCGACTGTTGGCGTTTATTTGCCAATGTTTCGTTTGAGGCCGGCAATTGATAAGAAACGGAATTCCCGGATAAAAAACCCCGGGGGATATTAACAACCAAATTCCCCAAAAAATCAGGACTGCTGCCATAATTTAATTTCGGCAAGTTCTGAGGAAAGCTTTCTTCGGCGCTTACGCCGCTTTGCCCTTCGGGAGCCAAACTGCTGACCGCCAGCGATTCCGCAAACGAAACCGGCTGATTAACAGCCGAAATCTCGGTTTTTGTTCCTTTGGTAATCGACAAAGAAACAAAAACCAAAACAACTAATAATAAAGATTGAAATTTACTGCGCATTGCCGGTGATATTTTTTAATACTTCCTTATACTTTGAATATTCCGGCAAATCTTCCTGCTTACTCAGTCCCAGATGTTTTAAAAAATCAAAACTGACATTATAAAGGAATACATAAGGCCGCTCGGGATCGGGATGACGCTCAACCAATCCCCTGACCAGAAGATTTCTTAAAATATAACCGGAGTTCACGCCTCTTAAATAATCAACCATTGACCGCGCCATCGGGCCGTTATAAGCGACTATAGAAAGGGTTTCCAAAGCGGCCGGAGTCAAATTTTCCTTGATTTCTTCCTTGATGATTTTTTCGCCTAATTTCTGAAAATCCGGTTTGGTCGCTAATTGTACCTGGTCGCCTATTCTGTTTAATGCCAATCCCCTGCTATTATCAGTTTTTAATTTATTTTCAAAAACGCCAATCACTTCTTCCAGGTCCTCTTTTTTGATTTCCAAAAGCTCGGCTATTTTTTTTAAATCAATCGGCTCGCCGTGAATAAACAATAAACTTTCCAAAGCCGCGGTCAAATTATTTTTTATTTGCTCATCCATTTTTTAATGATAATTTTAAAATTATATTTTTTCAATAGTGATTTCGGAAAAATGTTTTTCCTGCTGGACACTTATTAAGTGGTCTTTAATTAAATGAAGAATCATCAAAAAACAAGTGATGATTTCGGCTTTGGGCTGGGAATTAATCAATTTCCCGAAATTAAATGTTTGGGCGATTTCCAACCTTTTCAAAAATTCCCGCATTTTTTCTTCCAGATTGATTACTTCCAATTTGAAATCTTTGGTCTCGTAAATAAATTTCTGGAGCTCTTGAAGTAAGCGATTCAAGGCTGTCTCTAGATTTTCCGGCTTTATCTTCCTAGGCGGATAAAAAGACCTGCCTGCCGGCAGGCAGGTAATTCCCGAAGAAGCTAAAAACTCCCGGCTGAAAATTACGGGTTGATCCTGCCAAAGATTCTTAATATGATCTCTGGCAATTTTGAATTCCTGATAAATCTTTAACCGTTCCTCTAAGTCCCTGATTTCTTGTTCTTCCTCCTGGTCTAAAACTAAATTCGGCAAAAGGGCTTTGGATTTTATCAAAAGCAGACGTGAAGCCACCACTAAAAAATCCGCCAAAATACCCGGCGCCATTTTTTCCACGGTCGTCAAATAAATCAAAAAATCTGCCGTCACCTGAGCCAAACTTAATTGGGTAATCTCCAATTTTTTCTCTTCAATCAATTCCAGCAGTTTTTCTATAGGACCGGAAAAATGTTCTAATTTCAGTTCGTAAGCCATTTGACACCTTTTATTCTATAATATAATCTTTAAAAGATATATGAAATTAATTCATTACAAAATTTTAACCATCGTTTTGATCATCCTTTTAGTGGGTTCGGTTGTTCTTTTATTTCAGGACGCCGGCTTTAACTCCACAAAAAAAATACCAGCCGACGAAGCGGGCAAAAAGGCCGTAAGCTATATCAACGATTCGCAAGGTAAAGGCACCGCCAGTTTGGTAAGCGCCAAGGAAGATAAAGAAAAGGGCCTTTACAAACTGGAACTCAATGTCAACAGCCAGATTTTTGAATCTTACATAACTTTAGACGGAAGCACGTTATTCCCGGACTCAATTAATTTAGGAACGGCCGCTTCTGAAACAAAAACAAGCGCGAATCCTCCCGCCGGAGAAACCGTTGACGGCGACTTCATAAAAGTGGCCAACCAGGAAATTATCAAAGAAAACGGCAAGCCGATAATTTATTTCTTCGGTTCAACCAGCTGCTCTCATTGTTTGTGGGAGCATCCGATTATTCAGGCGGTAGCCGCTAAATTCGGCGACAAAATCAGCTTCCACGACATTATGATAACAAGCGCAAACGATATGAAAGACAAAGACATTTTTTCCAAATACAGCAAAGGAGGCATTCCCACTATTGTTTTAGGCGGCGTTTATTATCGCGAAGGTTCCGGCGAACAGCTCGGAGAACAAAAAGAAGCCGAAGTCCTGACAAATTTAATTCAACAAATTATAGACCAGAAATAAGAGTTAAAATAAAAACCCCTCCGGCATATGTCGGAGGGGTTTTTATTTTGTTGGTTATCGCTCCAGCGCTTCCCTGATATAAACATTTGATGGATTCCAGAGCATCCAGCCGTTAAAGTTATCTCCCAAACTGTCTTGGGTAGCCTGGATTTGTTTTGTAATCATACTCGCGTCATAAGTGGCTCCTAGATTAAAATCCTGAAGCCAGGGACGTATTTTTGATTTCATCGGATAATCAAACGTCTGCTGGTTATTCGTTGAGCTCGCGGTAACTGAGCTGACAGCGGTTGAACTGGAGACGGAAACGGCGATTTGCGGCCGGCTGTATTCTATAAGACGCTTGATAGCCGAATCTAAAGAATATTTAATCACTTCGTAAGGATAGAGGGCGGGATTTTTATATCCCAAAAATCCGGAAGCGTAATGGCTGGGATAAACCATCGGCGAAACAAAATCAAAATATTCAAAAGCATCTTCAATAATTTGCCCGATGCCTAAATCGTCTTGGTTGATAGTCGTTAAACCGAAAAGGTCGGCGGAAATTTTAACGCCGGGCAATTGCTGACGAAGATATTTGAAAAAATTCCTAATCACTTCACTTTTTGTTTCTGCGTTAGTCCGCGTTAAGTCCGCGTCAGTCCGTGTTTTTTGCCAAAAAGGAAATCCCATGTCTTCCAAATCGCCATCGGAAGGAAAACGGATGTAGTCAAAATTCAGTTCATCAAATCCCCGGCTGGCCGCGTCTTTGGCAATGGCGATATTATAATCCCAAGCATCTTTGGCCGCCGGGTCAATCCAAGCCAATTTTTTATTATCCAGCCAGGAACCGCCGGTTTTTTTGCTTTCAACCGTCAGGTCGGGCCGGGCTTTGGCAAGCCGCGGGTCCTGGAAAACGGTAATCCTGGCGATGACATAAATCCCCTCATCGTGGAGCTGTTTGACAAGACGGTTAATAAAAGGAATTTTTATTTCTTTGGCTTCATATTTTTCAACTTCCGGGACCTGGATATCGTAGCCCACATAACCGGAATAATCTTTAAGGTCAATCACCACCGCATTGATTTCCGTGGTTTTCTTCAAGTCAATCAGATATTTTATTTTCGCCGAATTGCCGGCCGACCAGCCGGTAAAATAAATAGCCTTGATGATTTCCGGCGCATCAGCCAGCGGTTTCTGATTTTCAATATCGGTTATTTTTGGCGTTGCTTGAGTTGTTTTTTGATTTCCGGCTTGAGAGGCCTCGGGCGCGTCCAAGCTGGCAGCCGGAAGAGTCGGGGCCACCGTAACTTCAATCCGCCAACTGGCGGACAGAAAGACAGTGACGCCAGCGGCCAAAATCAATAAAAAAAGCAAATATTTCATAATAATTTATAACAATTAAATACAATATACCATTATTCTTGATTCAATTAAAACAAAATAATTCACCCCGTTAGAGAATATAGTTCTCTAACGGGGTTCACTAAGCGCATTTTTGACAGAATTTCAAAAGTATGCTTTATTAAAAGCACAGATTAGAACCTTAAAAAAATATTTATAACAAGGAGGAATAAATGAATATAATAGCCGCTACTGAAACTTCCCTGAAAAGAATAACCGATGCCAAAGAAAATTTTCTGCAGAACATTTTGAAGCCACTGCCTTTATGGCTAAACGCCGATCAACTAACCCTTATCAGGATTTTGTGTATTTTTCCGATCATTTTTTTTCTCTGGAATAAAAGACCTGATATTGCTTTTTGGTTTTTTATTTTTGGGGCTTTCTTGGATTTAATTGACGGCCCGATTGCCAGAGTAAGAAAAAAAGAAACTGATGCCGGGAAAATCCTTGATCCATTCGCTGATAAGGTATTGGCTGGAGTTGCCCTTTTTGGAATATTTCTAAGCCAAGGCCCCTCTTTCCTTTCACCTCTGCTTTTTTGGCTAATCATTGCATTTGAGTTCACCCTGATTGTTTTAACTTTGATCGGCAAAGCAATGCTAGAGCAAAAAGGATTTAAAAGAAAATTGGGAGCCAACCTTTGGGGAAAATGGAAATTCTTTCTTCAAACTATCGGAATTTCACTCCTGCTTTTACAAAGACCTTTCTGGGCTCAAATAATTTTATGGCCGTCAGTGGTTTTAGCAATCGCCAGTATAATCGGCCATCTTGCCTTCAAGGCCACCTCTGAAAATTCAGCGTAATTCTCGGATCGAATCTTAGGGTTTGCCAGTTGTCCCAAACAACTGGTTTTTTATTAGTTTTCTATAAATTTTATTGTATAATCACCTTATGGCTCTTGCTATTTATCGCAAATATCGGCCGCGGACTTTTGAGGATTTACTCGGCCAGGAAATAATCAGCCGGATTTTGAAAAACTCCGCCAGTCAGAATAAATTTTCCCACGCCTATCTTTTCTCCGGCCCTCGAGGTTCGGGGAAAACCACGGCCGCCCGTTTAATCACTAAAGTCGCCAACTGCCTGACCCGGCAAAAAGACGAAGAATTCGCCAAAAAAGGCGAACCCTGTAATTCCTGCGCAGCCTGCGTGGAAATTGACCAAGGCTCGGCTATGGATGTTATTGAAATTGACGCCGCCTCCAACCGCGGCATTGATGAAATCCGAAATCTAAAAGAAAGCGTCCGCCTCTCCCCTACTTCTTTCAAAAAAAAGATTTTTATTATTGACGAGGCGCATATGTTAACCAAAGAGGCCTTTAACGCTCTTTTGAAAACTTTGGAAGAACCGCCCGAACACGTGATTCTAATTTTAGCCACCACCGAGTTTGAAAAAATTCCCGCCACCATTGTTTCCCGAACCCAGCAATTCCATTTCAAAAAAATCCCCCTGATGGTAATCCGGGAAAAACTGAAAAAAATCGCCGAAAGCGAAAAACTGGAAATTTCCACCGGCGCTTTAGAATTAATCGCGGCTTCAGCTGAAGGCAGTTTCCGGGACGCGGAATCACTCCTGGACCAGTTATTGTCTTTCGGTTATCAGAAAATAAGCGTGGATGAAGTGGAAAAAATGGTTGGCAAAGTCACTTTCTCCAAAATAGCGGCTTTTGCCGAAACGCTTCTGAAGGGGCAGCTTGATAAATCTCTCAAGGAACTGGCGGAGATTGAGGATGACGGCTATAATTTGGTTCAGTTTAATAAAGATTTAATTCAATATCTAAGAAAGGCGCTGGTTTTAAAATTTGAACCAACCTTGGAAAAGGCCTTTCAAGAAGAATTAGCTCCCGAAGCCCTGGAAAAACTCAAAAGCCACACGGAATTAATAAAAGAAAAACATTTGGAACTTTTAAAATCTTTAATCAAGGCCTACGGCCAGATGCGCTACAGCCAGTTTCCGATTATTCCGTTAGAAGTGGCGATAGTAGAGAATTTAAAAACTGAAGGACTAAAACACTAAAAACCGGAAGACACCATGCTTTAAGTTTTTAAGTATTTTAGTTAGTGTTTGTATATATTGGGAGATCGTCTAATGGTAGGACATGGGCCTTTGAAGCCCAGTATCGGGGTCCGAATCCCTGTCTCCCAGCACTTAGAAAATCAATAATATTATTTAAAAAAATATTTATGCCTCACATTTTCACCAACTTAATCGGTTATATCGCGGCGGTTGTCGGAACGTTTCTGATGTTGCCGCAAATAATCAAATCCTATAAAAGCAAAAAAACCGCCGACCTCTCAATAGGAATGGTTGTTATTTATATTATTAACTGCTGTCTTTGGCTGATATACGGACTTCTTCTTTCCGCGTTGCCAATAATTCTCGCCAACGGAATTGGGCTTGCCATCGGCATCGCTCAACTTTTTCTAAAAATTAAATATAACAATTAAAAAAAATTATTGCGCCTGAATCCCCAAAAGCTCCACTTCAAAAATCAAAGTTGAATTCGCGGGAATCAAGCCATTGCCAATACTTTGAGCGCCATAAGCCAAATCCGGCGGAATAACCAGTTTTCTTTTGCCGCCAACGCGCATTCCCGCCACTCCTTCATCCCAACCCTTAATCACCTGCCCTGCTCCCAAAACGAATGAAAACGGCTGATTCCTGTCATAAGAACTGTCAAATTTTTTGCCGTTGGTTAAGGTGCCGACATAATTGACGCTGACGATATTTCCGGCTGCCGCCTCCGCGCCGGTGCCGGCAACCTCGTCAATAATTTGCAAACCATCTGCCAAAGTTTCGTTTTTCATTTGATTTTGATTATTAATAATAGTATTAATATTTGCTTCTTTATTTTGACTCGCGCTTTTTGAAAAAGCAAGAATCCCCGTTGCCACAATAACGATGGCCATGATAATCAGCAAAATTTTTAGATTTTTATCCATAATACTTTTTATTTTATACCAAATTGAAAATATATGATAACATAAAAAATTATTTTCTGTTTTTATCCGTAAAACTTCAAAATCCCCATTCCTAGGGATTTTGAAGTTTGGGGTTTTAATTTTCAAAAAAATCGTATTATACTCTATTTAGGAAATAAATTGAAAGAACCTTAAAAAATAAAAAAGGAGGCAGTAATGAAAGAAATAAAAAGAAATGGGGAATGGCCGCTGTTCCGGATGATTATCCCGGCTTTCAGAGAAATAAATATTTTCACCCCTATCGCCGAAAGAATCACCGCCTTAGGGCCGATTATAATAGCCACCGTCGCTGATAAATTGTGGGGCTGGCGCGCGGAAGTCATTGATGAAAATAATTATCACAAGGGACCGCGAGACAATGAGGGCCTGCCTGACCACAAAACTCTCCAGGGAGAAAATCCCGCCGCGGTTATTGGCCTGTTCTGCGGCCTCTCCAGCACAATGGAACGGGCCTGGCAAATAGCCGATTTCTACCGCAACGAAGGAGTAGCCGTGATTGCCGGCGGGTGGCACGCGCATTATTCCCCGGAAGAATCTCTTAGAAAAGGAATTGATGTTGTAGTCCATGGCGACGGCGAAGAAATAATTCAACGGCTCCTTCAAGCCCTTTGGCAAAAATTACCTCTTTCTGAAATTCCGGGAATATCATATTGGCAGGACGCGCAAATCAAAACCAATCTTCCGGAAAAAATGGAAGTTTCTGATTTGAATGATTTGCCTTTTCCGAATTTTGGTCTGTTAAGATTCGCCAAAGTGAAAATTTATCCGATAGGCCGAATCCGGGGTTGCGGCAAACACTGTGAATTTTGCTCGGTTCGCGGAAAGCCTCATTGGGCCACCAGTCAGTATCTTTTTGAAGAAGTGAAATGGCTGGCGGAAACCAGACGAGCGGGAACATTTTTTATCGTGGACGACCGAATGGAAGAAGACCGCGCCGGAGCTTTGGAATTTTTTGAAAAGATATCTCAAAAATACGGCTTCGGGCTTGACTTCACGGTCCAGATAAGATTGGAGGCGGCCACAGACAGTATCCTGCTGACGGCTATGAAAAAAGCCGGTGTCAGGACGGTCTGCATCGGATACGAATCCCCTATCAACGAAGAATTAATAGCCATGAGAAAAGGATATTTGTCTTCGGATATGGTCAAATGGACAAAAATTTTCCACAGCTACGGATTTTTCGTCCATGGGATGTTCATCTTCGGTTATCCGTTGAAAGGAATTGCCGTCACTATCAGCGCCCGAGAACGATTCCGGCAGTTTAAAAAATTTATTCGCCGATGCCGGCTGGATACTGTTCAAATTCTACGCCCGGTTCCGCTCGTAGGAACGGATTTACGAATCAGATTGGAACAGGAAGGACGGCTTTTCCCGTTAGACGTTGTCCCTTGGGGCAAATATGACGGAAGCTATGCTTGTTATCAACCGAACAATATGACTTTAAAGGAGCTCCAGGAGTTGCCTTTAAAACTTATGGGGTGGCATTATAACCCGCTAAGTTTTGTGAGAATTCCTTTAAAAACGCTGGCTTTCCCTTTTGATTATTTAATAAGGGGCTGGCAGCGCTGGTATCGCGGTTGGCGCAACGATATTTTTCGTTATGGAGGACATCTTTTGATCAAGCAATGGCTTAAGCGCTACGAACACCAGGCATTTCTGAAAAAACTGGAAAAATTTCAGACCTCCAGAATGTCAAAATAAAAATTAAGGGCCGATTTAAAAAATCGGCCCTTTTTATTTTTTTCTAAAACTTGCAGGAAAATTTAATCCAGCCGGGAAAAAGCCCAGATGGCCAATTCAGTCATTATTATCCCGAAAACAAAAACGATAAGGACGTCGCCGAAAATTCCCAAAAAAATTATGGGTTTGCCGAAAATATTTACTCCCACCGTAATCTGGGAAAAATTCAAAATCGTCTGCCGCAAGGCGTCAACGGCGTAAGTGAAAGGATTGAAGCGAACTAGAAAATCCATCCAAAAAGGCAGATTTTTCAGGGGGAAATAAGCGCCGCTTAAAAGAGCCATCGGCGCAATCAAAGAATAGCTTATCATCTGGTGGGCTTCCGTGGTGCGCACTAAACTGCCGATGAGTACTCCGAAGGCGGTCAGGGCCAAAGAAATCAGAAGCATCAAAAACCAAAGTTTTATAAAAATAAGGAAAGAAAGATGCAGGCCGATAAATGGTGCGATGGCTAAAAGAATTGAACTCTGAATCATCGCTATGGTGGCACCGCCGGCAATCCGACCCAAGGCCACCACTGCTCGGCTGATAGGCGCCACCAGGATTTCTTTAAGAAATCCGAATTCCCTGTCCCAAATAACCGACGCCCCGGAAAAAATAGCCACAAAGAAAATCGAAAGCCCTAAAACCCCCGGAAAAAGAAATTGAATCAGATTAGCCTGCGGCCCTACGACTTCACTGGCGAATTTGCCGACGATTGAAGAAAGTCCGCTGCCAAAAATTAAAAAACCAACAGGCATCATAATTGAAGCCACTACTCTCACCGGGTCCCGCCAATAATGTAAAAGCTCCCTATACCAAAGAACATAGATAGATTTAAAAATATAGGGAAGGTTCATAAAGATTAATTTTTATGGTTATTATTTAAGCTTTTCCGCTGGCGGTTTTCCCGGCCCATTCTGTCCTTGTCGCTGGCGGCTTCTTCGCGAATCTGCCAACCGGTTAAAGCCAAAAAAACATCATCTAAGGTTAAATGGTTTGAAACGCCGCCAACCTGTTTTTTAAGATTAGCGACTGTGTCCAAAGCGATGATTTTGCCGTTATCAATTATTCCCACCCGATCAACTAACTCCGCTTCGTCCATGTAATGAGTCGTCAGAAAAACGGTGATAGATTCCTTGATTCTTAAATCCTGAATATAATCCCAGATATGCCGGCGGGTCTGGGGATCCAAACCCATAGTTGGCTCGTCCAAAAATAAAACTCGCGGCCGATGAAGCAGTCCACGGGCGATTTCCAACCGCCTTTTCATTCCCCCGGAAAAAGTGTTTACCAAATCGTCTTTACGGCCGACTAATCCAGCCATTTCCAAAACCTCAATTATTCGGGAAGATTGCTGGCTGGAAGGAATATCATATAAAATAGCGTGAAATTTTAAATTTTCCCAAGCCGTCAATTTTTCATCCAAACTTTCTTCCTGGAAAACCATTCCAATGGAACGCCTTACGCCATCCGGATTTTTAACCACATCATAGCCGTTGATTTTTACCTGACCGGAAGTCGGCGCCAATAAAGTGCAGATAATTCTCATCGTGGTTGTCTTGCCGGCTCCATTAGGGCCGAGAAACCCAAAAAACTCCCCTTCCTTCACTGAGAAAGAAATTCCGTCAACGGCTTTTATTTTTCCAAAATTCCTGACAAGATTTTTGACCTGGATGATTTCTTTATTGTTTATCATTTCCCAAACTATAATTATAACCTATCTCAATTCTCAAAATCATTTTATTGACAACTACGGTAAATTTTGTATTCTGAAACTGCTGGTAAGCCAGGTGATAGCTGTCGTCATTGCTTCGCAATGACATGCGGATTAATGCTGATACTCCGACTATCGTCGGAGCCGCTGATAAATGCTGATAAAAAAGTATCCGCATAAATCAGCTTAAATCGGCATAAATCAGCGTGCCACTGCGGAGCAGTGGCGATAGAGGAAAGTCCGGACACCTAGTAGAAGATAGCGGCTAACGGCCGCCGAGCGCAAGCTTAGAGGTGCGAGCAGTGACGTTCTGGTTCGAAAGGACCAGAAGACCCTTCGGGGTTAATCTTCGAAATAGTTCAGGGCTTGCTCTGAATGAAGTCGAAGAGTGAAACGGCTAAATCCTTATCGGGTGCAAAGTCGTACTCTGACGAAAGTCGGAGGGTGCTGCTAGAGCTTTCAAGTAATTGAAAGCCCAGATAAATTATCACCAAATACAGAATCCGGCTTATAGCTTGCCAACAAAATATCCCCGCGCCATTCGGCGCGGAATATTTTTTTATTTATGAAAACCCAGGTCCGCCGGATTTTTATCTCCGGATATATGCCTGATTTTCCCGCCGCCTTTTTCAAATTTTTGCCGTAAAGCGAAAACTTCATCAGTGAGGTCAAACGTTTTTTTTGAAACATTTTCTTTTTTTATAAAACCTTTTGACCAAAAATTTATCACGAGTCGGCTGTCGCCGAAAATCTTTTTAATTTTCCTCTTAGTTGCTATCTTGAAAGCCAGATTAAGAGCCAAAAGCTCTCCGTAGTTATTGGTCGCGCCGCCGGCAATAACATATTTCCCGAATTTATTAAGATTTTTTTTAGGTAAAATTTCTGCTAAAAGATTCTGGCCTTTTTCGTCTGTGACACTTGCTTCAACGCCTTTTCCTCTTCCGGTTCCCGCGTCAAAATAAATTCCCGGTTCAAGACCGCCCTTAAAAGAATAATCAGCCCCGGCCATCAGCCATTCCTCGGCTTCTTTTTTAGTTTCAAAACCCTTATATCGGGCATTAGGTTTTCCGGACACTTTACCCCTGCAATCTTCCCAATTATCGGCGATACCGTTTACGGCTGTCGAAGGAACACAATAAGCAAAATATTTTTTATTTTTCATAAAAAATTATTTATGTTTCCCGGATTTATAATAATTTTCCAGGCATTCTTTTATTTTTTCCAGATTTTCCACCGGGGCTTTAAAGCCGGCGGCCCGGGGATGGCCGCCAAAATTACAAAATAAATCGGCTGAACAAGTCCTCAGCGCTTTCACTAAGTTCAAACCTTTAGGAGCCCGACCCGAAGCTTTTATTTTATCGCCTGAATGATTAAAAACAAAAACCGGAAGCTTGAATTTTTGGGAAACTTCATCAGCGACCAAACCGTTAATCCCAGGCTGAGGCCAATTGAATTTATTTTCGGCAAAAAACACTTTTACCGGAATTTTATCAGCGGTTGACTCGGCAAAATTTTCTTTTAAAATTTTTCCGATGATTTTTTGAGCTTTTTGATAGTCAATTTCTATCTCGTTAACCAAATTTTTAATCTCTTTTTCGTCCTTACTGCTCATCAATCTAAAAAAATTATTTTCTTCATTGATTCCTTTGGGAAAATTAATCCGGACAATCAAGCGCTCAAAATTGTCAGGGGTTAATTTTTTTATCCTGATTTTTTTAGCCAAAGCAAAAAGGGCCGGCCGATAGCCCTTATTTATCCTTTCAATGCCTTGAGAAATTATTTTCTTATTGGCGGCGGTTAAAATAATTTTATCGGCGACCGTGGCAACAGCGACCAAATCAAAAAATTTCTCAATTTCTTTCTTTGGTCTTTTTTCTTGCCGATATAAATTTTTAACAAATTCCAAAACAACTCCCGCCGCCGCCCTGCGGCCGTTGGAGTAATTAATAATAATGCCATTAGGCAAAACCTTGAGCGGAGTGTGATGATCAAGCACGATAAAATCAATTCCTTTTTCGCGGGCAAATTTTATTTCTTCAATAGCTGAAATGCCGAAATCAACGGAAATAATGAGTGATACCCCCTCTTTGGCGAATCTTTCTATTTCTTCTTTGCCCCGATTATAAATTCCTTTTCGGCCGGAAAGTGAAAGCAAAAAATTTTCAAAGCCCAAATCTTTCAGCGCTTCATAGATAATCAAAGTGCCGGAAATTCCATCGGCATCATAATCGCCCCAGAGGGCGATTTTTTCATTTCTTTTTTTGGCCAATTTCAAACGTTTGATCGCTTTTGGGATATTTTTTTTATTCAGGTCAATCATTAATTGTTTTTTAAAGCTTCTATTCCCGGTAATTTTTCCCCGGCTAAATATTCCAACATCGCTCCGCCGCCGGTTGATAAAAAGAGATTTCTGTTTTTAGTTGTAAGTTTGAGTGAAGCGATTGTCTCTCCGCCGCCGATAACGATTTTGGCTTTTTTATTTTTGAAAACCGCGGCCGCTATCACTTCCGTTCCTTTGGCGAATTTTTTATCCTCAAACATTCCCATCGGGCCGTTCCAGATAATGGTTTCGGCTTTTTGGATGATTTCGTTATATTTTTTTGCCGTCTCCGGGCCGATATCCAAAATTTTTCTTTTATAAAGAACAGTGTCTATCGGTAAAATAATTTTTCGCGTTATTTCCCGTGTTATTTTTTCATCTATTCGCGTTTTTTCGTAAAATGAATCGCCCACAGGCAAACCCTGAAGCGCGAAAAAAGTATTGGCCATCGCTCCACCGATCAAGAAATAATCGGCACTTTTTAGAAAATTATTTATTAAACCGATTTTGTCCGAGACCTTGGCTCCGCCAAGAATTACCACTAACGGCTTTTTGGATTTTTTTATTACCGCGTCAAGATTCTCAATTTCTTTTTCCAAAAGAAAACCGGCATAACTTGGCAAAAATTTAGTGATGGCTTCCACTGAGGCGTTCTCTCTGTGGCTGACGGCAAAAGCGTCGTTAATATAAATATCCCCTAAAGAAGCTAAGAATTTAGCAAAGCGACTGTCATTTTTTTCTTCTTCGGGCAAAAATCTCAAATTTTCCAAAAGAAAAATACTATCACGCGTGATAGTGATGATTTTATGGATTTTGGATGCCCTAAATTCATTTCTAAAATCTATAAAACGAACCGGTTTTCCAAGCAATTGAGAAAGAATTCCCGCAAACGGCTTAAGGGAAAAATTTTTGAGACTTGAGATTTGTCTCGCTTCGCGAGATCTCCCGCAGGGAGAAGATTTGAGATTTATTTTTGGCCTTCCCCGATGGCTTAAAATCACCACTTTTGCTCCGTTTTTAATCAAAAATTTTATAGTCGGCAAAATCGCCTGTAAACGAAAAGCATCTTTTCCCGGCGACTCAATATTCAAATCCACCCGCAAAAGACAGGTTTTATTTTTGAGCTGGCTCAGTTTTAACTGCCTTAGATACTTCATTAATGATTTTCTTAAATTCGTTTATTTTGATGCTCGCGCCGCCGACTAAAGCGCCGTCAATTTCCGGATATTTCAGATAGTTAGCGATATTCTTTGAATCCACCGAACCGCCGTATAAAACTTTTATATTTTCTTCGCAGGATGGCTGGCCCGAATTCAAGCTAAAAATTTCTTTTATGAATTTTATCATTTCCAGAGCTTCTTCCGGCTGGCAATAATTTCCGGTGCCGATTGCCCAAACCGGCTCGTAAGCGATGATTAAATTATGATTTTTCAGATTTTTAATATCCCTTAAATCTTTATTAAGCTGTTCTTGAACTGTATTTTTGCGCATCCCCTTCGCTCTTTGTTCCATGGTCTCGCCCACGCATAAAACCGGAGTCAATTTGTTTTCAAAAACCGATTTTATTTTTTTTGAAATCATTTCATCGCTTTCCCGCATATAATTTCGTCTTTCCGAATGGCCTATAATCGCATATTCCGCTCCCAAATTTTTCAGCATCAGCGGAGAAATTTCGCCGGTGTAAGCGCCCTGATTTTCCCAAAAACAATTTTGCGCTCCGAATTTAACTTTTAACCTCAAACTTTTGGCTTTCAATAATAACGGCTCCAAATAAATAAAAGGCGGCGTGATTATCAAATCCAAATTGCCTAATTTTTTATCTTGGCCAAGCCATATTCTCTTTAAAAG
>JAUYAV010000004.1 GCA_030693325.1 bacterium | reverse complement strand
TTCCAATTATCCCAAGCCCTCCTTATCTAACAACGCCAATTTTACCTCTTCTAATGATGGCGCAGTGATTAAATCAATTGGTCGGTCCGGTAACAGTTTTCGGGCGTTTGAAATCGAATTTTTTGGAGCGACAACCACCGTTCCTCTGCCGTTTGAGTTATCCACAGATTAGGGCTTGCGCTATGTTTTTAAATTTGTTTTAATTATAAAAAGGCCGAATTAAAGACCGATGCGAAACTACGAATATTCGTAGATTCGAATAAAAAATTCGTAGCTTTGAATCGGTCAAACAAATTATGAAAAACTTATTCAAAAATCCTTTGTTTTACATTAATGTCCTTCTTTTGGTTTTACTTATTCTGCTTTCAGCCAGCATTAATCCCAATTCAACCAATCTTCCTTCGTTTGCCAAAAAAGCATTAGCCGCTGTTCAAGCCATTTTAGGCGAAGGCACGACTAATTACTTGGCGGCTTTTACCGGCGCTAATCAAATTGGCAATTCTATTATTTATGATACCGGTACCAACGTCGGCATCGGGACAACGGCGCCTGTGGCTAAACTTCAAATTTCCCCTAATATAACCAATAATTATCCTCGACCATTATATGTTCAAGGTCGCAGTAGCCCGGTTAATACCGCTGCCTTTGTTAATCTTGGAAATTACGGAGTAGCCCTAGGCAGTATAGATGGCAGAACTGATGGAACAATACAAGCTGCTCACTTTGTTAATGGTGGTGGTCGAACTTTTGTAAATTTAGTGATAAATGAAAGTGGCGGCAACGTCGGCATCGGGACAACGAATCCGAGCCAGAAATTGGATGTAGCCGGAAACATTAATGTAGGAGGCAGTCAGGTAAAAATGGCCAACAGCGGCAATCACTATTATGGAGATTCGTCCAATTTAGCGGCTCGAATGAGCGGTGGTTTTTATGTGCAAAATCAGACAGGTACTGCGGCTCAAAATGTTTATGCCAATGATTACTGGATTAGCGCCGCAGGCAAATGGGCGAGCCAGGTGAGCTTTGTAGGCATATATACTTCTAACCTTGATGGAAGTTGTAGATATAAAAATCCCTTCACAAACGCATGCTCATGCCCCTCAGGCTTTACTGGATATCAAATAGGTGAGTTTAGTAATCCGACATGTATTCATGGTTTTTATGCAGACGGTTGGAGAACAAGTAATTGTGGGATAATACAATATCAATGCGTTAAATAGGGAAAAGTGCAAGAGGAACTATGGAAGTTGAACTCCCATAGATTGAATTTTATGAAGTTGAACTTTATAAACTTTGAATTAATAATTTGTTTGACTTTCAATTTTTGGGTGTGATATTATAAATTATATGGCCAAAAAGAAAATCAATAAAAAACAACTCTCTGCTCCTGAACGTCATTTTGGAGTCATTTTAGAAGATATTGATTCAAAGCTTGATTTAGTAGTGGAGGGTTATCGCAGATATTTTGAGAAGGCGTTGTAATATTGACTTTCAATTTTTAATTGTGGTAAGATTGGTAAGATAAAGTATATGGCTACAATTACTATTCCAAAAGAATTAATAAAAGACAATGATTTAGTGATTATTCCTCGCCGGGATTACGAGAAATTTTTGAGTTACCGCCCAAGAGAAGGTAGAGAATTAGCATTGGATATTTCTCAAAAAAGGCGATTACAAAAAGCAAGAAAAAATTTAGCCGCAGGGAAATATCTGACTATTTATGGACTCAAAAGGAAGTTGGGTGTTAAAAATTGACCCCGATGTTTATAAAGATTTGTCGAAGTTTCCCAAGGATCATGCCAAGAAGATTTTAGGTATCATTGAAGATTTACCATCCAATCCTTATTTTGGAGATATTGAAAAGATAAAAGGCGAAAGGCATTTGTGGCGGCGAAGAATTGGTTCTTATAGAATTTTTTATGACTTGTATCCAGACAAAAATTTAATCCATGTGTTTTGGGTTGAACGGCGAACATCAAAAACTTATTAAATCTAAAAATTAGTAATGAGTTATTGAAGTTGAACTTCCATAATTTCCACTTCAATAATTTTCAAAAATAATAATATGGAACAACCAATTCAATCGACAAACAAAAAAAATGTGTTAATTTATGCGGCGGCGGCTGTTTTGGTCGCGGTTTCAATAGGTTTGTTTATCGGTTATTATCTTGGCGCGGCTCTGGAAAAAAACAAAGCAGGAGAATTCCAGGAGGAGGCAATGCTTAAAGAAGTTTTCAGCAGCGCCCTTTTTGTTAATAATCTTTCCGGAAAAATTCTTGAAATCTCTTCTGACAAGAAATTCTTGATTGTTGAAGTTCCCGGAGTTTACGGCGTTAATCTGCCAAAAAATTATCAAGAAAAGCGGATTTTGATTGACGAAAATACTAAAATCGTTTTAAGAGAAACCAAAGATTTGGCGGTTTTTGAAAAAGAAATGAATGAGTTAAAGAAAAAAGGAGAAATTACCCCGCCTTTTCCTTATGTTGAAAAAGAAATCAAAGTTGACGATTTAACAATTGGCGACGCCATTAGTTTCAATTTTCCACTGGATGAAAACATCAGCATTTTAAGCGCTCAATTTACCGCTGTTCAAATCAATGTTAATCGCTAAATTCTTAAAAGACCCTCTTTTTTGGCTGTTTATAATTTTGGTTTTAGGAGCCGGTTTTTTAATTAACAGCATTGATATTAATTCTTTAAGCGCTCAAACTCAAGTAGTTGGCGAAGGAACTGCCAGGTATTTAGCAAAGTGGGTAGGAGCTATACCCGTGATTCCCACCTATGTTATTGCCCCTCCATCTGCTTCCAAACAAGTTGGCCAGACCCAGCAATTTATTGGCTGGTATGACCCTGATGGCCCCTCTGGTTCTCAAGGCAATGAAGATAAAACAACTTCAGCCAGCTGGAGTTCCTCCAATACCAGCGTTGCCACTATTACTTCTGGTTTAGCTGCCTGCTCGACAGCTGGTTCAGTGACAATTACTTCTGTTTACAGCGGAATTACAGCCACCGCCAGTTTGACTTGTTCTCCCGTTGTTCCCGTTGCTCCCGTTGGACCTTGTACCTCTCTTGATTGCAGCGCCTATCTTCCCTACGGGGTCACTCGCACTGAAGTAGTCACTGACCCAGTTACCAAAGCAACCAGCACCAGAGAATGGGTTGAAACAATTACTCCGACTCTGCCGCCAGTACCTAAACCCAGAGTCTCAATCTCTGGTCAACCCAATCCTTCGGAAATTGAACCAATTATAGACGGCTATGCTGACCGGGCAAAATACACTATATCTTGGAGCAGTTCTGATTTAGGAGCTTGCGGCACTTGTTCAGTAAGCGGTCCCGGCCTTAGTTCTTCACAAACCAGCGGCAACGCCACTTTTTATCAAACTAGAGGTAATTATACATACAGCGCTACTTGCGGCGGCGGTTATTATTGTTCTGATAACAAAGGCAATCAATCCCAGGTAGGTTATGATACTAAATCAGTTACTGTTAATGTTCTTCAGGTTCCTAAATGCGCTTTTTATGCTGACCCTGGCACTATTATTCTACCCTCAACCTCCTTCTTAAAATGGAGCTGTAAGTACGCCAATTCCTGCTCCATTAACCAAGGCGTCGGTTCGGTTAATAATGTTTCCGGTTCCAAAGAAGTCAGACCGTCTAAAACCACTACCTATGCTTTGACCTGTTCTGGTCTTGACGGTTCCAGGTCCTTTCAAGCCACTGTTAATGTCGGCTTTACTCCAAAATTAAGAGAAGTGATACCCCGTTAGTTATTGACTATTGACGATGACGATAACAATGACGATGAGAAATAGTTTCTCTTGTGATATCTTGAAATATATGATATTTTAAAGTATATGGCCAGGAGGATAAAAGAATATTCATCTAATCGCAAGGGTGGTCAGGTGATGCTTTTAACGGTTTTAATTTTAGGAAGCGCGATTTTAAGCGCCTCAACAATCGCCGGTTATTTGATGACTTTAAAAATAAGAGCTTCTTCGGATATTGCCAATTCCGCTAAAGCGATTTTCGCCGCTGACGCCGGCGTTGAATGGGAACTGTATAAATTATTTAAAGATTCCAATTATCCCAAGCC
Source organism: bacterium (assembly GCA_030693325.1). Taxonomy (NCBI): domain Bacteria; species bacterium. The sequence goes on along the minus strand of JAUYAV010000004.1, from coordinate 123 downwards.
CTCCTTATCTAACAACGCCAATTTTACCTCTTCTAATGATGGCGCAGTGATTAAATCAATTGGTCGGTCCGGTAACAGTTTTCGGGCGTTTGAAATCGAATTTTTTGGAGCGACAACCACCGT
>JAUYAV010000003.1 GCA_030693325.1 bacterium | reverse complement strand
CTTATACCACTGGCGGATTATCAGAAGTAAGATTCTGGCATAAAGACAGGCTTTTGGACATCCAAAAGGTTAAAACAGAACTACTAAAGATAGTGCACTTTTAATTTATAAATAGTGCACTTTTAAAAAATCGGTAACATTAGTAAAATAACTGCCACTGGCGTAGTAATTAGTTATACCGGAACAACGCGTACCCCTGGACGCCCTACTTCTATTTGTTATCTTGGCAATGGTACTGACGGCATAAAATATGTGTTGCTGGGATGCGCTGCTTCTGACGTGGTAAAGAGATATCGCTGTAGTGATGGCGCCACAAATACGGTTCTGGGTACCAATGAGTTTGACCTGGGTAGTACTAATCAGTATTATAGCGCGATGGTCAATGCCCCGGATAATTTTGGCGGTTATGCTAACCAATCAGTTTGGGCTACCTCTTTGAGAAATAACTTTGTGGCTAGATTGGCTTTAAATGATGTCACTAGTGTTGCCTCCGGCGGTGTGACACAGTATGCTACTGAACTTAATCCTATGGGGATTGATTTGGTAGGCAGCGGTGCGGGCGGAAAAATAGCTTTTACTAATTACGGTTCTAATAGTATGAATCTTATGACCCCTAATACCGGAGCTACGACTTCTTATGATACGCAGTCAAACCCTTGGGGCGTATCCAATGATTCTGTCAACAGTAAGATTTGGGTAGCCAACTCTTCCAGTGGTTCTTTTATGAAGTTTAATTCTGATGGTTCCAGCCCGGTGGTTTATTTGCCGAGCGTTAACTTGGATAAATATTATTTTTCTCGGAAAAATGCTACGACTACCGGCGCGGATTCTATTGCTTGGTTTATTCCGGAATTTTGCCCCTTTACCTTATATAGCCCTAACGGTTCAGAGAACTGGGTTATTGGCACTAATGTAGATATTACCTGGAAATACGCTGACTCTTTGAAATCAAACGGTGGCGGCACTAGCAGTGTGCACCGCGTAAAGCTGGAAATTTCCATTAACGGGACAGACTGGTATGGCATTCCCGGCGCCTCCAGCTTAGATATTAGTTATGGTTATGACCCGGCTATCAGCAATGACGGTAAATTTACCTGGAATAATTTACCGGCTTCCATCACCGGTATTACTAATCTTATCGGCGCGACCTTAAAAGTAAAGATTACCGATATTGAGAGCGGGTTTACGGGCCTTTACGATGTTTCTAATAATAATTTTAACATCAAGGGAGTATTGACCGTAGATACCCCGCCGATTGCCGAACCGAATATCTGGAAATTGGGGCAGACCAAGGATATTACCTGGAGCACCAAAGGCAAACTCAATGATACTGGCTTAACTCCTCATGATATGACCATATATCTGGCCACTGACGGAGTCACCTTTAATCATACTTTGACCGCCACTGCTGATCCCGGAACCGATGGCTCCAGTAATAATCCCTGGAGCTGGGCGAATATTCCTTCAAGCATTGCCCAAGACCCTCCTAACCAAGCAACTCTGGATAATGTTATCGGGACTAACAATAAAATTAAAATAAAATATAATTATGTTTCCGCCGGAACAGTGGAAAGCATAAGCAATGCTTTTACTTTAAAAGGAGTGATCTCTAATGTGCGGGTTACGGATACAGGAGGCACTACGCTTACCACCTGCCTGCGCGGCGGAGCTTATAAAGTAAAGTGGGATAAAAAAGGTTATTTTGGTTCAGGAATTAATGACGGATTAGTGGATATTTATTATTCTCAGGATACCGGAGCATCTTATCCCACATTGCTTGTTGCTGGCACGGCGGCAGGTACGGATGGAGGCGGTGGTTCCTGGGACTGGACTATTCCAGTTGGTTTCAGTTTGACTCCGGATACCTTTAAGTCTGAAGTAAAGGTTATTCAATCTACTGATTCCACGGTTTATAATGATACCAAAACTAACGCTAGTGATTTTGATGTAAAATCCGGGACCTTGGCCGTTACTGCTCCGGGAAATGGAGCGACCTGGAATATCGGTACATTACAGCATATTACCTGGGATTATACCGGTTACTATACTACGGTTAAAATATCTCTATCCAGAGATAATGGCGCGGATTCCTATGATGAAGTTTTAGCTTCTTTGGTTACTGCCAGCACTAGGGATTATCCTTGGCCAATAGTTGTTCCTCCGTTAACCACTACCGCTAAAATAAAAGTAGAGAGTACGCAGTATCCGGATGTCTTTGCTTTAAGTAGCGGTAATTTTACGATCGCCGGAGGAATCACCGTTACCTCTCCCTTGGTTACGGATATCTGGGAGATTGGCCTTCCGGCGCAGAATATTACCTGGTCAACCACCGGGACTTTTTCTACGGTAAATATTTATGTGTCCCGGGATAGCGGTGGAAGCTGGGGGTTGCCGATAGTTAGCGGATATAGCGCTGCCGGCATTTATCCCTGGACAGTGGCTGCGCCGGGAACTCAGGAATTGCAGACCGCCAAGGTTAAAATAGAGAGCACGGATTTCCCGCAACAGACAATTACCGCTACCTCTGAGTTGTTTAAAATTCGTGAAACTATACATGTGGATGTCCCAAGTTCTACTGGGATTATCTGGCGGGTAGGTACGAGCCAAAACATACAATGGAGCATTGCCGGCTCGCTGCCCGGCAACATGGTGGATATATATTATAAAAAGTTAGAAGGCGGCGCCTGGGCATTACTTGCCGGGTTCCCCGGAGCAGGTTATCAGGCGAATAACGGCAGCGGGGGGAATACTTATTCCTGGGCTGTCCCTAATGATATTCATGATGAAGTCTATATTAAGGTGCAGGATCACAGCCGCGTATATATTAATGATGTCAGTGATAATAGTTTCAAAATAAAAGGGTTGGTCTCGGTTACCGCGCCGTCTCTTGATGAAGTAGTCAAGGTTTCTGACACCGGTGAGTCTAAAACTATCGCCTGGAGTTTAACCGGAGATGTCACCGGAAAAGCGGATGTTTTGTTATCCTTAACCGGAGGAGCAGCTTATCCAATTACTCTAACCACCGGTGTGGTGAATATAAATAATGGCTCAGGCGCAGGCAGTTATATCTGGACAGTACTTCCCGCGCATATGGGTGTAGATAATAAAATATTAGTTCAGGCAACCACTGACCCCGGATTAGCTGCCGGGACTGCCGGAGAGTCAGCCTCATTTAAAGTTAAGCCGCAGATAAAATTAACTTATCCTAATGGACTGGGTATTACCAAGAGCATCGGAGATGTGATGACGATAACTTGGGATGCCATTCCTGATGAGTTAGGGATTGGCGGCCAAGTAAATTTAAGGTATAGCATTAACGGAGCTGCCGGGCCCTGGGAAGCAAATACTATCGCCAGTAATGTTGATTCTAATCTGCAAACCAAGGATTGGACGATTCCCGATGTTGCCGGTATGGTCGGCCAGTTTGTCAGGGTAAAGGTTTATAAAACCGGTGATGAAGCGGATATTCACGCTGAGTCCGCTTACGATTTTGCGGTTAAGGGTAATTTAATCTTGACCCGGCCTTCAGCAGTATCCGGTTCCACATTAACCTGGGAATGCGGCACACAGGAGAGTATTACCTGGAATACATTAGGTGATGTGGGTTTTGTAAAATTATATTTTTCCAGGGATAGCGGAAATGACTTTTACGCAAACCCCATCGATGAGTCCGGAACAGCGCCCGCGGGTAACCCGACAGGATCGTATCTGTGGACTATCCCGATTACTGCTCCTCCGGACCTGGCTACTGTTTTTAAGTCCGGTGACAATGGTAAAAATTTGGATATAGGAATCAAGTTAACTTCAGCCGTTGGCGGTATCGAATCTATCTCCGTGCAACCGTTAACCATTAAATCCCGGTTTATTAACCTGGTGCCTAATGGCGGCACAATCACTGTGGGGGATTCGTTTAATATTACCTGGACTACGCAGGGAGATGTTGGTACGGTGAACGTGAAATATAGTTATGACGGAGGAGCAAGTTATAACGGAGACGTCGCGTTAAATAAAACCAACGCCGGGGGTTGGTTGTGGAATCCGGTAAATTCTCCGGTAGATAATGATGTGAAAGTGCGGGTGGAAAGTTCTGCTTTTAGTGATATTAAGGTTGATTCCGGAAGTAATATTGACGCGAAAGGCAAAATTCAGATTACCAGCCCCAGTTCAACTAACCGGGCCGATAGCGCTTTAATTCCTACGGAAACCCATCGGATTACCTGGGTAGTTAACGGCGGCGTGGGTTCAAATATCGGTTTGGTAGATTTGTATTACGCGCAGGATGGCAATAGCTTTGGCAGTGCCTTTACTCAGGTAGATACGGCGGTGCAAAACTATTATGATTGGACTGTGCCTAGCCCGGTGAGCCTGCCGGTAACTACCGCTAAAATTAAAATAACCGATAATAGCGATGGTTCGGTAACGAACACATCTGAGGCTTTTGATATCCGCGGAAAATTCTGGAATGGATCGAGCAACCGCGCGTTGGTGGAGCCCAATGGGGGTGAGATTTATTATGTTGGCGGCACGGACATTAGGATTCAGTGGAGATATAAAGGTAATATCGGCTCAAGCGAACTCTATTATGATACTGCCAGCGGAGCAGGGGGATACCCAAATCTTATTGCTACCGTTGCCTACAATAAAAACGAAACCGCCGGAGTTTGCTACCATGATTGGATCGTCCCAGCTTCTTCTGGAGTAACTCTCCGGGTAAAAATTTACGCGGTAAGCGATCCGACTTATTGCTACGCTAATTCCCAGGCTAATTTCGTAATCAAAGGATCAGTCTTGCTTACTAGCCCGGGTAAGAATCCCGGTTCCGTGGAAACCTGGTTTGTTGACGGGAATAATCAGATTGTCTGGGGTTCTACCGGCGGAATAAATGATGTAGACCTGCTTTTTGATAAAAACAGCGGTAAGGGCGCGGATGATACGCAGGGCACAGCTGATGATTACGGAACTTTAACCATTGTCACGCGCGCGCCAAGCGCTGATGGGTCGAGCAGTTATTCCTGGAATATTCCTGTTGGCCAGGAAGCAACCCGTCAGTTAGTGACTACTGAAAAAGCCCGCGTCAGAGTTAGAGATTCGGATGATAGTATGGTTTATTCCAGCTCGACCAATGATTTCTTTATGAAACCGCGGATCACTATTGATGCGGTGACGGGTTCGCCTTGGACAGTGCAAGAACAGAAAACTATTTCCTGGACCAAGAGTGGAACTGTTTCACAATTGAATTTATATTATTCTTCAGCCGGTCAAAGCGGCCCGTGGGGCGTCCCCCAGATAACCGGTATTGACGCGGCAGCAGGTTCTACCATCTGGACTATTCCGGATAACGCTGTTTCTTGGGGAAACGCAGTGCTTAAGTTGGTCAGGGTGGAGATAGGGGTGGAAGATACGGCGGTTATCAGTAAAACCGGTAACTTTAGCATTAAAGGTAAAATAAATGTTACCGCGCCTCTGACTAATCAGGTTTATAACGTTACGCTCACCGGTACGGTTACCTGGAATGTGGTAGGCGCAGTCGGGGTTGTTGACGTCAAATACAATAGTAATTCCGCCGGAAGTTATCCGGACCCGGACTGGGTGGCTTTTTCCGGAGCCACAGGAATAGTCCCGGATTATTGCACTAATGTCCCGGGTACTCCGTATACTTTTACTATTCCGGCAAGCACCGCGCCTAACGTGAAGATTAGAGTCGTTGAGTCCAACCATGCCGAAGTTTTCGGCCCGCCAATGGCAGGTTCTCCTACCCATAAATTTAAAGGAAGTATAATTTTTGATAAAGGTAACACTAATGGGCAAACTCTTACCGTAGGGACCCCGCATCGCATAGACTGGTCGACTAGCGGCGATTTTACTACTTTACGCGCTTATTATAAGAAAATCGGCGCTTCCGCGTGGACGCAGATTGGCTCTGATTTAGGCGGGACCGTTACTAACCTCAACTATACTCCTGTAGATGCGGATATTACCGAACCCGGTGGAACAGATAAATTATTATTCCGCGTTGAGGATGCCCTGGATGCTAATGATGTTTATGCCGAGACTCCGGTTGGCCAGCCTAATACCGTTAACGGTTATTTAGAGATATTACAGCCAGTTACTCCTAATGAATTTACCGTAGGCAGCACGGTAGCAGTGCAATGGAAGAAGTACGGTAATATCGGAAACATAAAATTTGAGCTCTGGAATGGGAGTTCCTGGTTGACCAATGCCACCGGTTCTAATCTTCCGGACACTTATGCCAGCGGCGCATCCGGTGAAAGCGGGGTACTGCTAGTACCGGATTGGGCGGTACCGGATAAAATCGGCACCGGCCGTAAAATCCGGGTGAGTAGTATAAATTATCCGGCATTAACCAGTCCAACCGGTGAGTTTACAATTAAAGGAGGGTTATCTTCGATAGATACTCCTACCACCTGGTATGTCGGAGAGGAGCATATTATAAACTGGCAAGCTAACGGTACTATGTCTAATGTTAAAATTGAACTTTATAATGGCCTCAGCTGGACCACATTAGAAGATGCTTATAGTGCGGGGCTTCAGAGCGGATCAAATTCCTATACTTGGAGTGCTGCTGATATTAAACAACAGCAGAGAAGTTCCGCCTGTAAAATCAAAATTACTTCTAATCAGAATCCCGGGGTCTATATCGAAACCGGCAATTTTACGCTGGTGCCTAAGATTACCGTTACTACGCCGAGCCAGGCCTGGATTGCCGAAAGCAGCAGCAATTCAATATCCTGGAATGCGATTGCCGCGCCTACTGCCAACGTCGATATTATTCTAGAAGATACGAATAGCGGTTTAGGTTACCCGGTTACTTTGGCTAGTAATATCGTCAAGGGATCTTCGCCTTATAATTCCGGAGCAGTCATTCCGGCAACTTTAACCGGTGCGGCTAAGATTAAAGTCAGGGATACGAGTTTCCCGAATTTGGTATATGGGGAGTCAGGTACCTTTAAAGTTATCGGCGCTATTATTATGCATCCAACTGATAATACGCCTAACTCTACTTCTAATTGGGAAGTAGGTTCTAGCCAGCTGATTACTTGGTCTCACAAGGGTGCTTTAGGCCAGATAAATATAAGGTATAAGTATGATGCGGGAGCTTATTCTGCTCCTTTAGCCGGTTGTCCGGTTGCGGTTACAGACCATACCTATACTTGGATCATACCTGATGATGTAGTTTCCCAGAATGTGCAGGTAAAGATAGAATCAGTGAACAATCCTACTCAGGAGTATGCGGAATCCGCGGCATTTAAATTAAGAGGCAAGTTTACTTTAGCTGAGCCAGGGTCGCTTAATTCCGGAAGTTCTTATACTATATCCTGGACCCAGCCTCTTGGCCAGGATGCTCGTATTCCTAATGTTATCCTGGAATATTATAACGGTACGAGTTGGAATTATATTATTGCTGGCGTCCCGCACACAGTTATTAACTCCGGAAGTTACGGCTGGACCGTACCTGTTGATTTTACTTCCTCGGCTTGTAAATTAAGAATCTCGGATCCCAATAATAACAGCGGCATGGATGAAACTAATGTTTTCTCTATCCTGCCTATAATCAGCGTAACTGCGCCTACGGCGGCCGCGGATTGGCTGGTGGGTACTCAGGCCGGCAATAATATTGTCTGGAGTGTTACCGGTTATGTTCCTACGGTGAGGATAGAGTATTCCAAGGATACCGGCAGCAATTATACCTATATTATTGCTTCTTCAGTAGCCGGCAGTTCTTCTCCTTATGAATGGAATATTCCTGCGAATCAGGATATTATCCCGGCTAGCGCTCAGAAATCCAAAATAAGGGTGATTGATACTTCTTTGGGCGCGATTTATGGTTTGTCGGGTGAATTTATGGTAAAAGGTTCTATTGCGATCACCAGTCCTACCACAAGCAGTTTGTGGAAAATTAGTGAAGCTACTTCTATTGGCTGGACTACTCCCTGCACCTTACCGGCGAATATGGGGAATCTTAAGATTGAATTTAGGAAATCTGCTATCGATGCCTGGAGTGAAGTGGCTGCTTCCGTTGCTTTTAATTCCAGCCCCTATATCGGGTTTACTTTACCGTTAGATTCCGTTACCGCTAATGTTAAGACTGCCCAAATTAAGATTACTCAATTAAACAATACTAATGTTTTCGTTGAATCCGATGGCTTTGAAATCGAAGGCAAGATCGCCATCAACGAACCCAACACCTCAGGATTAATCTGGACCGTCGGCTCTAGCCATAATATTAAATGGACTCCTACCGGAACATACGGCACAGTCGAGTTCCATTATTCCACTGATAATTTTGCCAGCTCTAATATCTTGATCGGCCAGGCAACTAACTCTGCCTCAGGCATACAAGGTACCTATATCTGGAGTATCCCGACTAATGTTGTCAGTGACTCAGTCAGGGTCAGGGTCAGGGATGCCGCGGATGCGGATGTTAAATCTATCTCTGGTTATGATGTAAAGCTAGTCGGCAGCCTGATCGTTACTGCTCCGAATACCGAGACGCCTAAGATTGTCTGGTATAAAGGTGAGGCTCAGAACATCAACTGGACAGCCAATGGCGCGGTAACTACCGTGGACATTGACTATTCCACTAACGGCGGCACGGGTTGGACGAATATTATTACCGGTGAAGCCGGACATACCTCCGGCAGTAACACTAAAGCGATTACTATTCCTGACGAGAACTCGGAGAACTGTCTGGTGAAGGTCACGGATTCAGCGCATGCCAGTGTCTTTAATGCCTCGGTATATCCTTTTGCTATGCGCCCGGTAATTAGCGTCAGCCAGCCGGTTTTGGATCAGAATTTAGTCGTCGGCTCTAACTCTAACACCATTGCCTGGAGCTTAAACGGCTCCACCAAAGTGTCGTTTGTCAAACTCTACTACTCTAAAGACGGCGGCGCATATACCAATGTGATTGATGATTCCGGAACGGTCTCAGCGACCGTGCCCTATACCTGGAATAATATA
>JAUYAV010000002.1 GCA_030693325.1 bacterium | reverse complement strand
CAGTTTCCCGAATTTCTCAACGGCTTTTTTTATCAAATTGTCCACCTCTTCTTTCCGGGAAACATCGCATTTAACCGCCAATCCTTCAACTCCAATTTTTTCTATTTCTTTAACAACAACTTCGCATTCTTCTTCATTAATATCGGAAACAACCACGTTGCAACCCTCTTTAGCCAAAGCCAGGACTATGCCCTTGCCAATACCGCGCCTGGCGCCGGTAACAATCGCCACTTTATTTTTTAAATCCATATTTTTATAAAAATTTATTGACCTTTAATTTATTTTTTATTAATCGCCGTTTTGATGAATTCTTTGAATAACGGATGGGGGTCCAGCGGCCGAGATTTGAATTCCGGATGAAATTGGGTAGCCACAAAAAATGGATGAATAGTTTTTGGTAATTCCATTATTTCCATCAGGCGGCCGTCAGGCGAAGAACCGGAAAAAACCAAACCCTTGCCTTCTAATTGTTTTATAAAATCCGGATTAACTTCGTAGCGATGCCGATGGCGTTCGGAAATTAATTGTTTTTTATAAACCTCAAAAGCGATTGTTCCTTTTTTAAGAGCCGCCGGGTAAGCACCCAAACGCATGGTGGCGCCGTATTTTTTTTCTTCGAGATTTTTTTTCTGCTCCGGCAGAATATCAATCACGGGATAGGGAGTTTTCGGGTCAATTTCGGTTGAATTGGCTTTTTTCAACCCTGCCAAAGAACGGCTGAATTCCACCACCGCCAACTGCATCCCATAACATAAGCCAAAAAAAGGAATTTTATTTTTCCGGCAATAGCCGATGGCCGCGATTTTTCCTTCAGTTCCCCTGCCGCCGAAACCGCCGGGAACGATGATGCCGTCATAATTCAAAAGCTGTTTGAGTTGAGCCGGTTTATTGATGAATTCCTCGGCCTCAATCCATTTTATCACCGGTTTTCGGCCAAAATAATAAGCGGCATGCTTAATGGCTTCAATGACGGAAATATAAGAATCCGCCAGAATAAATTTTCCGGTGGAAAAATATTTTCCGACAATACCTATGTTTACCGGGCGATTGCTTTTTTTAATAGTCAGAGCTAAGCGCCGCCATTCCTCCAGGTTAACTTTTCTCGGCCGTAATTTCAGCTTTTCTAAAATACGATTGCTTAAACCGTCTTTCTCAAAATTCACCGGCACTTCATATATGCTTTCAACGTCCGGCGCCGAAATAATATCCTGTTCCTGCATGCTGCAGTTAAAAGCGATTTTTTCTTTTCTTTTTTTATCCAAAGACATGACCGCCCGAGCCAAAATAATATCGGGCTGGAGGCCGGTGGAATTAAGGGTTTTGACCGCGTATTGGGTAGGTTTGGTTTTTAATTCGCTGTCCAAATTCTGAAGCGGCAGAAAACTGACCAGAATCAAAAGAACATCGTTAGGATTGTTGATTTTAAGAATTCTTATCGCTTC
>JAUYAV010000001.1 GCA_030693325.1 bacterium | reverse complement strand
AAATCAACCGTTTGGGTTCGGGATGCGGGTCTTCTTGAAGATAAAAAAATACCCAGATTAAACCCGGCAAAATTCCCAAAAGTATCGCTAGGTAAGTCATATTAACTCCGATTTGAAATCATTAATAATTTTTCTTTTTTTAAAGGAAGTTTCTGATAGATCTCCTCAGTGATAAAAGGCATAAAAGGATGAAGCATTTTCAGGGAAGACGAAAGAACGAATAAAAGAATATTTTTGGTGTTTTTTTCGGTTTTGGAATCGGCGATCTGAGATTTGGATTTTTCAATATAAACATCGCAGAATTGGTGCCAGAAAAAATCATGGGCTGTTCGCAGGGCATGACCGAACCGGAATTTTTCAATATCGTTTGCCACGGATTTTTGGAAGATTTCTAGCTGTTTGAGAATTTTTTTGTCGGCTGTCGTAAGATTTTTCATCCGCATTAATCCGTTGAAATCAGCATAAATCAGCGAAGGTTTGTTTTCTAAAACAAACCTTGAAGCATTCCAAATTTTATTGCAGAATTTTTTCCCGGCTAAAACCGCAGTTTCGTCCCAACGAATATCCTGGCCGCCCATTGTTTGCCAAATAATTCCGAAGCGGGTGGCGTCAGCGCCGAAATTTTCAATCAAAATCAGCGGGTCAACGCCGGTGCCTAAACTTTTTGACATTCTTTTGCCTTCTTTGTTTAAAATAGTGGGGTGAATGAATGTTTTGACAAAAGGTTCTTGTTTTAAAAATTCCAATCCCGAAAAAATCATTCTGCCTACCCAGAGGTTGATAATATCGCGAGCCGTGACTAAAACCGCGCTTGGATAAAATTTCTTTAAATCTTTCAGGGGGAATTCCGCAAAAGGCCACAGCGCCGAAGAAAACCAGGTGTCCAGCACTTCTTCTGATTGTTTCATTTGGCAGTTTTTACAGAAAGGGCAAATTCTCGGTTTATCAAGCGCTACCGCAAATTTTTCTTTTTCATTTTCACAGAAAAAAACGGGAAGCTGGTGCCCCCACCAGATTTGGCGGGAGATGCACCAATCCTTGATATTTTTCAGCCAGGCAAAATAAGTTTTTTCAAATTTTTGTGGAATGATTTGGTTTTTTTTGGAACGTACGGTTTTTTCGGCAATTTTTGCCAGGTCGGCCATTTTCAAAAACCATTGTTTACTTGGAATCGGTTCAATTTTCGTCTGACAGCGATAACAACGGGCGACATTGTGATTGTAATCTTCTATTTTTTCAATCAGATTTTTATTTTTCAGTTTTTCAATTATTTTTTCCCGGGCTTCGAGTGTTTTCAGCCCCTCAAATTCAGGGCCGGCTAATTTTGTCATTCGTCCTTTCTCGTCAATAATTTTATAAAAAGGCAGATTATGGCGCTGGGCGATTTCGGCGTCTAAAAGATCGTGAGCCGGCGTTACCTTGACCGCGCCGGTGCCAAAATCGGTGTCAATCGCTTTGTCGGCAATAATGGGTATTTCCTTGTTCTGTATTGGCAGAATCACTTTTTGGCCAATGAGGTTTTGATACTTTTTGTCTTGTGGATTGACGGCCACGGCGGCATCGCCGAGCAATGTTTCCGGCCGGGTGGTAGCTACGATAATAAACTCATTTTTTTCCGTGGGATTTTTAAGCGGATATTTTATATGCCATAGATAGCTTTTTTCTTCCTGATGTTCAATTTCTAAATCGGATAAACTGGTTTGACAGCGGGTGCACCAGTTGATTACCCGCTCGCCGCGATAAATCAAACCTTTTTCATGATAATGGATGAAAGTTTTTTTAACCGTTTCGCTGTATTCCGGGTCCATCGTGAAACGAATCCGCGACCAGTCGGCGGAAAGGCCGATTTTTTTAAGCTGGTCCAGAATAATGTTTCCGTATTTTTCCTTCCATTGCCAAACGGCTTCTATGAATTTTTCGCGGCCCAGGTCAAAACGGCTGGTTCCGTTTTTTCTAAGTTCTTTTTCCACGGCGTTTTGAGTGGCGATGCCGGCGTGGTCGGTGCCGGGCAGACAAGCGGCGCTAAAACCCTGCATTCGTTTGAAACGGATTAAAATATCAATAATCGTGGCGTTGAGAGCATGCCCCATATGGAGAGACCCTGTGATATTTGGCGGTGGAAGCAGAATGGTGTAATTTTTTTTCGTTTTGATTTTATCGGGATTGAAATAGCCGCTTTTAAGCCAAAGCTGATAGATTTTCTCTTCGGTTTGTTTGGGGTCGTAGGTTTTTTCCATTTATATTTATTTTAAAGGTTTAAATCGCCTTGAGCAATAAGACGGCGTTTTTTATTTTTTAGATGATTAAAATAAGCGGCCACCGCGGTCATCGCCGCATTATCAGTGGTGAATTCCAAAGACGGGGCGAAAAAATTTAATTTCCTGCCTGCCGGCAGGCAGGTCTTTTTTTGAACTAGTTTCCTGAAAGTTTGACGGAGAGCTTTATTGTTGGCGACGCCGCCGGAAAGCAGAATTGATTGAGCTTTGAATTCTCTGGCGGCGCGGAAAGTTTTGGCCGTTAAAACATCAATGGCGGCTTGCTGGAATGAAGCGGCCACGTTAGCTTTTAGTATGGTTTTGGGGTTTTGGTCGCGGAGATAATATAAGACGGCTGTCTTGAGACCTGAAAAACTGAAATCGTAATTTTTCTGGTCAAGCATCGGTCTGGGAAAATCTATGGAAGTTGAACTTCCATATTTGGCTAATTTTTCCAATTCGGGACCGCCGGGGTATGGCAAATTAAGCAATCGGGCGACTTTATCAAAGGCCTCGCCAGCCGCATCATCCCGGGTTTCGCCGAGTTTTTTATAATGCGTTAAATCTTTCATTAAAAGCAGAATCGTGTGGCCGCCGGAAACAATCAAGGCGATGGCGGGGAATGAGTTATTAAGTTTTTGGTTTTTTAGTTTTTCAGTTAGTAAAAAACTATAGAGGTGCCCTTCAAGATGGTTGACGCCAATAAGCGGCTTATTCCATTTTTTAGCTAAATCTTTGGCAAAACCAATTCCAGCCCAAAGGCAGGGTTCCAGTCCGGGGCCGACAGTTACGGCGATTAAGTCAAAAAAATTATTATTTATTAACGAATTAACGAGTTTAGCGGGTTGATTTTTTAACTCGTGAACTCGTGAACTCGTGAACTTTTTTAATAAAGAATTAAAAAGTATTGGAAGATTTTTGATATGTTCTCTTTTTGCCAAATTAGGCACGACACCTCCAAACGGTTGATGGATTTTTATCTGCGAAGCCACTAAGTTTTTTAAAATTTTAAATCGGGGATTTTTTAACCCACCGTTTGCCTCAATTAAAGCCAAAGCGGTTTCATCGCAGCTGGTTTCAATAGATAGTATTTTCATACGAGCCAATTATAGCCAAAAATTAAGCTTAATTCCACCAAGTTTTTTTTGATGATATACTTGAATTTATATGCATGATTCAAACAAAGCTCATTATATTAAATTTAAATAAAAATATATGGCTCAAATTTTGGTTTTTGGAGACAGTATCGCTTGTGGTGCCGGAGACGAAGAAGGCGGTTGGGTCAACCGGTTGAGGAAATTTTTTGACGAAAGGCCTTTTACCAGCCCTGATTTTTATTGCCTGGTTTATAATTTAGCCGTATCCGGAGATTCCTCGGGTGATTTATTAGAAAGATTTGAATTTGAAACCAAACAAAGATTAAAAGAAAGAGAAGATACTATATTTATTTTTGCCGTTGGGATCAACGATTCTCAATTTATTCATAGCCAAAACAGTTCAAGATGTTCGCCGCCGGAATTCAAAAATAATCTTCAAAAACTTATAAAGCTGGCTGAAAAATTTTCTTCAAAAATTATTTTTGTGGGGTTGACTCCCGTTGATGAAACCAAAACCCTGCCAATTCCTTGGAATACCGATAAATCTTATAAAAATGAATATATACGAGAATATAACGAAATCATAAAATCTGTTTCTGAAGAAAAGAAAATATATTTTATTGAGGTTTTTGACGAATTGATGAATTTGGACTATAAAGACTTATTAGCCGACGGGCTTCATCCGAATTCTAAAGGGCATCAAAAAATTTTTGAGATAGTTAATAATTTTTTGGTAAAAAATAAAATAGTATGACTTGTGAATTTGTCTTGAAGAATATCCCGCAGGCGTCTAAAGATTGGTCTCCGCAAAGCGGAGTTTGGACGCCGAGGGAAAAGAAAATTTTGCCGCTGGAGCAAAATTATTCTGGTTCTGAAAGGCAAATTCACAAGTCATAAACAATCTTTAAATGAAAACAAAACTTTTAGAAATTTTTCCGGGGGCTTTGGCGTGGCTGACTTTGGGGCTTTTGGCATTTTTATCTTTTAAACAGCCGGTCTGGGTGGCGGTTTTCATTATTATTTTTGACTGCTATTGGCTTTGTAAAACCATATTTTTATATTTTCATTTACAAGCCAGTTTCAGGCAGATGCGGGCGAACAAGAAAATAAATTGGATTGATAAACTGACCGACAACCGGCAATCGGCAACCAAAAACTGGCAAAATATTTATCACCTGATAATTTTTCCGATGTATAAAGAGCCCTACGAAGTTATTCGGGAATCTTTTTTGAGTTTGAAAAATGCCAATTATTCAAAGGATAAATTGATTGTTGTTTTGGCCATTGAGCAAATAGCCGGCGCCGCCGGAGAAATAACCGCCCAGAAAATAAAAGGGGAGTTTGAAAAAGATTTTTTTAAATTTTTAATTACTTGTCATCCCGCTAATTTACCAGGAGAAATTGCCGGCAAAGGCGCCAATGAAACTTGGGCGATTAAAGAAGCCAAGAAATTAATAATTGACCCACTGGAAATTCCCTATGAGAATATTCTTGTTTCCGCTTTTGATATTGATACCCAGATCGGTCCCGAATATTTCGGGATTTTGACTTATAAATTTTTAACGGCTGAAAAACCGCAAAATTCTAGTTATCAACCGGTTCCTCTTTTTACCAATAACATTTATCAGGCGCCGGCCTTGGCTCGGCTAATCGCTTTTTCCACCACTTTCTGGATGATGATGCACCAGTCCTGGCCGGAGCGTTTAACCACTTTTTCTTCCCATTCTATGCCTTTCAAGGCGTTGGTTGAAATCGGTTTTTGGCAAACGAACGTGGTTTCGGAGGATTCGCGGATTTTTTGGCAATTTTTTCTTCATTACAAAGGCGATTGGCAGGTGATACCCCTGCTTTATCCGGTTTATATGGATGCCAATGTCACTCCGAGTTTCTGGCGGACGATTAAAAATCTTTACAAACAACAGCGGCGCTGGGCCTGGGGCGTGGAAAATGTTCCTTATATTTTATCGGAATTTTCCGTAAAGAAAATATCTTGGGGACAAAAAATTTATCGGGGTTTCCATTTGATGGAAGATTTTCATTCCTGGGCGACCAATGCTTTGATTATTTTCATTTTCGGCTGGTTGCCGGTTTTAATCGGAGGCGCTAATTTTGACATCTCTCTTCTTTCTTATAATTTGCCCCGGGTGACAAGTTTTATCATGACTTTGGCCAGCATCGGCATCGTCACTTCGGCGGCGTTAGCTCTTTCCCTTTTGCCGCCTAAACCCAAAAAATTTAAATTCCGGCATTATATTTTTTATCTGGCTCAATGGATATTAATGCCCATAACTTTGATTATTATGGGTTCTTTCCCCGCTTTGGAGGCCCAGACGAGATTAATGCTGGGTAAGAAATTTCACTTGGACTTTTGGGCGACGCCTAAAAGTCGTTCAAAGATAACTGGTTGAGTTTTGGCTATTTCAGCTAAAACTTTGCGGTCAAGCTTGATGTTGGCCTTTTTGAGCTGGCTGATGAATTTGCTGTAACTAAGTTCTTTCTGGCGGACCGCGGCGTTAATTTGAACCTGCCAAAGCCGGCGGTAATCTCGCTTTTTTTCTTTGCGGCCGCAAAAAGCGTGGGTCCAGGCGTGGAGCAGGGCTTCTTTGGCGGCTCTTTCTTTAGCTTTCCGGCCCCAGTGAAAGCCCTTGGTGTATTTAAGAATTTTTTCTCTTTTTTTAACGGAAAGAGTTCCTCTTTTGACTCTGGTCATTTTTGGTTTTTATAAATGTTTTTTAATAAATTTATCGCCATGCAGAATACCTCTCGGTTTCTTCCTTCTTTTTATTTGGGTGTTGCTTTTTTTGGCCCGGCAATGTCCCTGGCCCATGGCTTTCCTTATAATTTTTCCTCTTTTAGTTATTCTGATTCTTTTTGATAAACTTTTTCTCATAATAATTATAGTGTTCGCTAAATCGTGATTATTCTTTAATTATTTGAACTACAAATCCTCGGCCGATAAACCTCGGCTCCAGGGTAATCTTGCAGGGGATTTTGATTATTTTAATGAATTCCCGGAGTTTTAAAAGGCCCCAATCCTTGTTTCCTTTTTCCCGGCCTTTTAACAGCAAAAGGATTTCCACTTTATGGCCGGTTTGCAGGAATTTTTCCGCCAATCCGGCTTTGGTCGCTAAATCGTTTTGAGCGGCCCGCGGGCTGATCCTTACTTGTTTCAGCTCAAAAGCGGTTTTCCTTTGGGCCAGCCGCTGTTTTTTAAATTCTTTTTCTTTCTGATACCTGAATTTATCAAAACTGATTATCTGGGCTATAGGCGGTTTGGCGGTTGAGGTAATTTCAATCAAATCCAAACCTCTTTCCTTAGCCAAACCTAAAGCCGCCTCTTTTGTCATTACACCCAAATGGGCGCTGGTCTCATCAATTACTCTCAATTCCAGGGCGGTAATTTGATTGTTGGTGCGGTAGTTAATAGTTATTGATAAATTTTCTTAGTGGAAATGGCGAGAATTGAACTCGCGTCTGACATTAATTTTATAAAATTTCTACAGGTTTAGCCAAATTATTTTTTGTAAGAATTATGAACTTAAATTCGGCGAAATATTCATAATTCTCGGCCGATTTTGTTCAACTAATTTTCTCGGCCGGAAAATCAGCTATAACTTGATTGTTTACACCGCTTTAATCTATCAAGTTTTAATCAAGCGATGCCTGCTTAGGCAAAAGCCAAGGCAGGAGTCAAATTGTTTTTGACAGTTGTTTTTGACCCGATGATTGACAAGGTAACGGGCCGTCCTTAACCTGCTGTTTTATAAAAGTACTGCCATCGAAACAAATCATTCCCTTATTCTTTCCCGGATTTGGCGTTGAGCTTCGCGTTTTTTGATAGTTTCTCTTTTATCAAACTCTTTTTTGCTTTTCGCCAATCCGATTTCTATCTTGATTCTGCGGTTTTTAGTATAGACCTTGAGCGGCACTAAAGTCAAGCCCTTTTCTTTGGTTTTGCCTGAAAGATTGTTTATCTCCGCGGTTTTTAAAAGCAAGCGCCGGGTCCTTCTTTGGTCATAGCCCGCCGGAGTATTTTTCGGCTGGTAAGCCGGAATGTCGGCGTTAAGAAGCCAGAGTTGATTATCTTTGATGACGGCGTAAGAACCGGCCAAATTTATATGTCCGGTTTTTATGGCTTTGACTTCAAACCCCAGCAATTCAATTCCGGCTTCGTAGGCCTCCAGGATTTTATAGTCAAAATAAGCGCGTTTGTTAGTAGAAATAATCATTTGTTTTAAGTATAATTGAATTAATGCTTAAAACAAAAATTACCGACTGTCTCAAAAAAGTTATCAAGGAATCAATGCCGATTGAAATTTTTGTGCCGGAAAACGAAAAATTCGGGCATTATTCCACTAATGTGGCTTTGCAGTTGGCGAAATTACAGGGGAAAAATCCGATGGAGATCGCGGAAGAAATAAACTTAAAACTCAAAGCTCAAAGCTCAAAGCTTTTTGAAAAAATAGAAACTGCGCCGCCGGGATTTATTAATTTTTGGCTGTCAGAAAAAATTTTACAAGACGAACTTGGGGAAATTTTAAAGAAAAACGAAAAATACGGGAGTTCGAAATCGGGCGGGAATAAAAAGATAAACATTGAATTTATTTCGGCTAATCCCACGGGCCCTTTGACTATCGGCAACGGCCGTGGCGGTTTTTGCGGAGATGTTTTGGCTAATGTTTTAAAAAAGGCGGGTTATAAAGTAGCCAGGGAATATTATATTAACGATACCGGCGAACAAATAAAAAAATTAGGACACTCAGTTCTGGGAGATGAGCAGGCGGTTTACAGTGGCGATTATATTGAAAAATTGCGGAAAAAAATTGCGGAAAAAAATCCGGCAAAAGCCGGAGAAAAAGCGGCGAAATTAATTTTAAAAGAAATAATAAAACCGGCGGTTGAAAAAATAGGGATAAAGTTTAATAAATGGTTTTCCGAAAAAAGTTTGTATAAAAGCAAAGCGATTGAAAAAATAATAAATGAGCTTGATGAAAAAAATCTGACATATAGAAAAGAAGGGGCGACTTGGTTTAAATCAACAAAATTCGGCGATGACAAAGACCGGGTATTAATAAAAACAGACGGAGAAAAAGCGTATTTCACTTCAGACATCGCTTATTTGAAAAATAAATTTGAAAGAGATTTTGACAAGTTAATTATTTTTTTAGGAGCGGACCATTACGGTTATATTGGCAGGGTAAAAGCCGCCGCTGAAGCGCTGGGCTATAAAAAAGAAAATCTTGTTTTTATAATAATACAATTAGTCCGGCTGATTAAAGAAGGAAAAGAAGTCAGGATGTCCAAAAGAACCGGTTCTTATATAACAATTGATGAATTAATTGACGAGGTTGGTTTGGACGCAGCCCGATTTTTCTTTTTAATGAGTTCGCCTAATACTCATATGGATTTTGATTTGGATTTGGCTAAAGAACAATCGTCAAAAAATCCGGTTTATTACGTTCAGTACGCGGCGGTAAGATGCGGCAGTGTCATAAAAAAATCCCTGCCTGCCGGCAGGCAGGAAAAATTAAAAGTTGATTTGAGTCTTCTTGACACCCCCGAAGACATAAATTTGATGCGGATAACGGAGAGATTCCCCGAAGTTGTTGAAGAAGCGGCGAAAAACTATAATCCGCAAATTTTGGTCCGTTATTCACTGGATTTAGCGAAAGGGTTTCATAATTTTTATGAAAAAGAAAGAATAATCGGAACAGAAAAAGATTTGTTGTCGGCGCGGCTGGCTCTTTTGAAAGCGACTCAAATTGTTTTTCAGAATTTACTCAATCTTTTAGGGATAAGCTTACCCCGGAGGATGTAGACGACTAGTTTTTTAATTTAGTTGTCCCTACCAAATAATTAACCTAGAAGCTATAATTACTTTATGGTCTCGGCTTTGGTTTATTTCGGCAATCGCTTTGTTTATCGCATCGGCGAATTTTTGCGCCATTGGTATAAAGACGGATTTTTTTTCTTTTTCCGCCGGCTGATTAATTTTTTGGAGCGATTGGACCGCTATTTCGCCTTAAGAGTAACCTTCCGTTATCTTTTTCAGCCCCTTTATCAGAACTATACTTTTGTCGGTTATGTTCTGGGATTTATTTTCCGTGGCGTCAGATTAGCCGCTGGCGGCTTTATCTATCTTTTGATAATTTTGGCCTGGTTTGGTTTGTATTTAACTTGGGCGGCGATTCCCTTGGGTATAATTTATAAAATAATTTTTTAAAATGCTAGAAGTTTATTTCAAAGAACCACGACTTTATTTGAATGTTTTCAGCCGCCGGCTGGTGCGGATAATAATCTGGGTTGAATACATTATTTTAGCCGCTCTGACTTTTGTTTTTTTGTTTTTATTGTCCGGGTCGTCGCATTTCTGGTGGTCGGGCGTTTTCTTGACGCTTTTTTTAGCCAACCTTCTTCTCCGTTTTAATTGGGCTGACCGTTCTTTAAATGAGTTAGGAAGAATCAAGAGGACTATCAAAGTCAAAGCCAATTTAGCTTCTTATTTGGCGCCTTCAACTTATAATCTAATTGAAGACGCTTCCAGCCGGGCTTCTGTAATCGGCGGCGATTTTGACCTCTGGCTTTTGAAAAATTTGCTTGGATGCCGCGATATAAAAGAAGCTCTTCAAAGATTAGAGCTTTCTTTGCCGGAATTTTCCCAAAAACTGGAAGAATATCTTCAGGGGTCGCTGAATGAGCGGCCGGAAGCCAAGATGTTGTTGGGGAAAATAGAAAAATTGGTTTTGAGCGCTTACCAGGAAGCGGTTTTAGCCAACGAAAATTTCATTGAGTCGCGAAATATTTTAGTGGCCTTGTTTCAGGTTGCCCCCGTTAGAAGTTCTCAGGGAATAAAGTCTGATTTAGGTTCTTTGGACAGAAGCATAAAATATAATACTTCTAACGGGGTTGACAGCAGTAGTCTGATCAGGTTTTTCAATTTATTCAATTTATCTCCCGATGATTTAAGGGAGGTTTTGGTTTTCGGCCGCTATCGGCGGTCTTTGCTTAAAAGATTGCCGGCGGCTCTTGGCGGTTTTATACGCCGGCCTTTTTATACCAGGCGGCGGGAAGTGAACCGGGCCTGGACCAGCCGGCCAACGCCTGTTTTGGATAAATTTTCTATTGATTTGACCGAGTTGGCCCGTTCCGAAAAAATCGGCTTTTTAATCGGCCATAAAGAAGAATATGAACGCTTGTTAAACATTCTTTCTCGTCCGGCAAAACCCGCCGCTTTATTGGTGGGCGAGCCCGGCGTAGGTAAGGAAGTGATTGTTAAACGTTTGGCTTATCAGATTGTCAAAGATCGGGTGTCGCCGGCTCTTTTTGATAAGCGTCTGGTTTCTTTGGAGCTTAGTAGTCTGGTCGCCAAGGCTACGCCCGAAGAACTTTCCGGACGATTAAAGCAGATTGTTGACGAGATTATTCAAGCCGGAAACATTATTTTATTCATTCCCAATATTGATAATCTTGTGAAAACTTCCGGAGAATATTTTTTAAGCGCCAGCGATATTTTATTGCCGGCGATTGAATCGGGTTCCTTCCCGGTTATCGGAGCGACTTATCCGCGGGAATATCAGCAATTTATTGAACCACGGACGGATTTAGCGGCGGCTTTTGAAATTATCAGGGTGAATGAAGCCAGTGAGGCTGATTCCGTCAAAATTTTGGTTTATGACGCTTTGATTTTGGAAAATCAGTTTCGGGTAAAAATTAAATTCGGAGCAATCAAGCAGGCGGTCGTGCTGTCTCATCGTTATCTGCGGGCGAAACCTTTGCCGTCAAGCGCCGAAGAGGTTTTAAAAGAAGCTTTGGCCAATGTTCAAAATCAAGGAAGGAAAATTTTGGAGGCCGAAGACGTGATGGCGACTGTGGAGCGCCAGACCAAAATCCCCATTCAAAGAGCTGGGCCTGAAGAAACGGAAAAACTTTTGAATCTTGAAGAATTAATTCATCGGCGGCTGGTTAATCAGGAGGAAGCCGTCAAAGCCGTCAGCCGGGCCTTGCGGGAATATCGGAGCGGTTTGAGCCGCAAAGGCGGACCGATTGCCGCTTTCCTTTTTGTCGGACCGACTGGTGTCGGGAAAACAGAACTTTCAAAAATTTTGGCACAGCTTCAATTCGGTTCGCCGGAATTAATGATTCGTTTTGATATGTCTGAATACCAGGATAAGCAGAGTATTTTCCGGTTCATCGGCTCTCCTGACGGGAAAGTGCCGGGCAATCTAACCGAAGCTGTTAGCCAAAAACCTTACAGTTTGATTCTGTTGGATGAATTTGAAAAAGCGAATCCTGATATTCTTAATTTATTTCTTCAGGTTTTTGACGATGGCCGTTTGACCGATAATTTGGGCCGGACGGTTGATTTTCAGAACACGATTATTATCGCCACCAGCAACGCCCATTCGGAATTTATCAAGACCGAAATTGAGCAGGGTAAAACAATGGACGCGATTGCCGACGCTTTGAAGCAAAAATTAACCGATTATTTCAAACCCGAACTGCTTAACCGTTTTTCTTCCGTTATCGTTTTTCGTTCGCTTAAATTTGAAGAAATTGTTCAAATTGCCAAATTGCAACTTGATGATTTAACAAAAATTCTGGGAGAGAACCAGGGGATTGAACTTAAATTTGAAGATGATGTTATTAAAAAAATTGCCGAATTGGGTTATAGCCCGGTTTTCGGCGCCCGGCCCTTGCGTCAGGTTATCTCCGAGAACATCCGCGGCGTTTTGGCGGAAAAAATCCTTCGCAAGGAAATCAGCCGCGGCAACACCATCCAGGTAACTCTGGCCGGCGAAAATTTAGAATTTAAAGTTTTAAATTAATTTTTTATAATGCTTAAGATTAACAAAATAATAAAAATTTTGATTCTTTCCGATATGGCTTTGCTAACCGGCTTGGGTTTTGTGGCGCCGATTTTCGCTATTTTTTTGACTAACAATATAAAAGGCGGCAATATTGAAGTTGCCGGTTTTGCCGCCGCTGTTTATTGGATTGTTAAGTCATTGATTATTGTGCCTTTTGGGAAATACTTGGATAGAAATCACGGCGAGTATGATGATTTATTGTTTGTGATAATTGGGAATCTTTTTGCCGCCATGGCGGTTTTGGGTTATCTTTTTTCTTCTTTGCCTTGGCATATTTATTTTCTTCAGGCAATTTATGCTCTGGGCATGGGAATGAACATTCCCGGCTATACCGCTATTTTTACCCGTCATATTGATAAAGGAAAAGAGGCTTTTGAATGGAGCGTGAGGTCGGCCTTGGTTGGTTTCGGAGCCGGAATAGCCAGTGCTTTAGGCGGAATCATTGCTTATCGTTTTGGGTTTAATACTCTGTTTATCGGAGTAGGGGTTTTTATTATTTTCAGCGCTTTTTTGCCGCTGGTTATTTTCAAAAATATTTCGCCTAAAGACCGTGCCACTTCTTATTGGCCGCCTTTTAAGAAAGGGAGTGAGTTATGAAGAACCAAGAAATTGCCAAAATATTCTATCAACTCGCCGTTTATTTGGAGATGGAGGGCGTGGATTTTAAACCATACGCTTTTGAAAGAGCGGCTTTTAATTTGGAAAATTTGTCCGAGGACGTTGAAAATATTTATAAACAAGGCGGGATTAAGGCCTTGGAAAAAATTCCCGGAGTGGGCAAAAGCCTCGCCGAAAAAATTAGAGAATATCTGAAAACCGGAAAAATCAAGGAGTATGAAACCTTCAAGAAAAAAATGCCGGTTGACATTGACGAGTTGAGCGCTGTTGAAGGCATTGGCCCGAAGATGATCGGAGATCTATACAAACAACTTAAAATCAAAAATTTAAACGATTTAGAAAAGGCCGCCAAGGCCGGCAAAATCAGAAATTTGCCTAATTTCGGAGAAAAAACAGAAAAAAATATCCTTCAGGGCATAGAATTTCTCAAGAGGACCAAAGGCAGATTTTTATTGGGGGAAATTTTACCGGTTGTCAATGAAATTATTGCCAATTTAAAAAGCTTAAAAGGAGTGAGAAAAATCAGCCCGGCGGGTTCGGTCCGGAGAATGAAAGAAACCGTCGGCGATGTGGATATTTTAATCACCAGTTCCAATCCTAAAAAAGTCATCAGCTATTTCGTTTCCTTGCCGGATATTATTAAAATTTGGGGAGAAGGGCCGACGAAGGCCTCAATCCGTTTGGAAGTGGGGTTTGATGTTGACTTGCGGGTTTTACCGGATAAAGAATTCGGTTCGGCTTTGCAGTATTTCACCGGCTCCAAAGAACATAATATTGCCTTGCGGAAAATCGCCATTGAAAAAGGAATGAAGCTCAATGAATACGGATTGTTTAAAGGCAAAAAATCAATCGCTTCAAAAACCGAAGAAGAAATTTACAAAGCATTAGAGCTTCCTTATTTTGAACCGGAACTGCGGGAAAATACCGGCGAACTGGAAGCGGCTTTAAAAGGAAAACTGCCTAAAGTTATCAGCTACAAAAACATTAAAGGCGATCTTCATGTTCATTCCAATTGGGACGGCGGCGCCGACAGCATTGAAGAAATCAGCCGAGCGGCGCAGGAAATTGGTTATGAATATATCGGCATATCAGACCACACTAAATTTTTACACATTGAGCATGGCTTGGATGAAAAACAATTGCTTCGTCAGCGGAAGGAAATTAACGACCTGAATTCCGTAACCCGCATTCTAAATTCTAATTTTCGGATTTTGCATGGCTGCGAGGCGAATATTATGGCTGACGGCTCAATTGATATTGATGATGAAGTTTTGGCGCAGTTGGATTATGTCATTGCCGGAGTTCATTCCCAGATGAAAATGAGTAAAAGGGGAATGACTGAAAGAATTATTAAGGCGATGAAAAATCCCAATGTTGATATTATTTCTCACCCGACCGGCCGGCTGATTCAGAAACGCGAAGAATATGAAATTGATTTTGATGAAATTTTGAAGATTGCCAAAGAAACCGGCACAATTTTAGAAATTAATTCTTTCCCTGGCCGACTGGATTTGAAAGATATTAATATCAAAAAAGCCGTGGAAGCCGGAGTCAAAATGATTATCAACACCGATGCTCATAATTTAGACCAATTGCGTTTTATGGAGCTGGGCATCAGCCAGGCCCGCCGCGGCTGGGCCGAAAAAAAGGATATCATTAACGCCTGGCCTTTGGAAAAATTATTAAAGTTTTTTAAGAAAAAATAAAACTAATGCGTGAACATTTAACCGAAGCCCTGGTTTTAGATAAAACCGCCGCTAATGAAACCAACTTCACTATTGACCTTTATACCAAAGAATTGGGACGGGTGAAAGCCAGAATCACCAGCGGCCAAAAAATAACTTCCAAACTTTCACCTCATTTGGAGCCGCTGACTTTTTCTTTGGTGCGTTTGGCCGAAAAAAACGGATTCGTGGTGACTGATGCCTTAACTAAAGATAATTTATCTCATTTCCGAAAATCTCCGGTTTCTTTTGCCAAGGGTTTAAAATTTATTTCCGCCATGCGGGAACTTATTTATTCCAAAGAAACAGACCCCAAATTGTGGTTTTGGCTGAA